>NZ_DCLI01000036.1:0-157411 GCF_002320975.1 Clostridium sp. UBA1652 | reverse complement strand
TGAGCCGGTGGTACTTGACTAAAAAGCAATTTTTGTTTGTAACCTATGTTACTGATAAAAATTTGAGAATGAATTATACTATGATTAAAGAAGTCAAGGAAAGAGGTTGAATAGAATGAGTTTATTTTTAGGAAAAGTTCATTTTTGGTTATTTAATAAAATAGTTTGGTTTGAAGGTTTAGAAAAAGAAGTAGAAAAGGTAATAGAAGAAAAAAATCTTCCTTTAAATAGTTGGAGAGAAGATATATATAACAAATATGGAAAACCAACAGAAGATAAACCTTTAGAAGATATGATAGATACATCTAATATTCATGGATGGCTACAAGGGAAAATAGCTTCAGCAGAAGGAAGACAGGCAGCCTTTATTACTAAGGGTGTAAATGAATTAGGGGAAGGGTTCCTAGATTCTATAAAAGAAGCTTATAAAGCTCAAGGGGATAAGGCAGCTAAAGAATATTTAGAGACTGGCGCTAGTGTAGAAGATTCAGCAGAAATATTTACAGCATTAAATAACTATATTTTAGATGGAATGCCTTGTGATAGAGCTAATGAGATATTAGAAAACTCAGAAGTAAAACTATCATGGGAAACAACACTAGATGTTCATGAGGATTATTGGAATGCAGAAGGCGGAAATGTACAATGGTTTTATGATGCAAGAGATTTCTGGATAGAAGCTTTTGTAAATGGATTAAATGAAGCTTTTGGATTTAGAAAAACAGCTGATAATGTAAGAGAAATTTATAGAAGATAGGTGATAAGTATGAATGCAATTGATATTATGGTAGATGAACATAAGAATATCAAAAAGATGCTTGTTATTACAAGAAAGTATTGTAATATGCTTTTAAATAATGAAGCTTTTGATTTAAATGTATTTAATGAAATAATAGATTTCATTAGAAACTATGCAGATAAACATCATCACGGAAAAGAAGAAGAAATGTTATTTAATAAGATGGAAGAAGAATGTGTGGAAGCTATTAAAAAAACAATTAGATATGGTATGTTAGTAGAGCATGATATGGGAAGAATGTATGTTAGAGATTTAGAAGAGGCACTTAAGAGATACAAAGATGGTGACGAAGATGCTAAACTTGATATAATAGCTAATGCTATATCATACACACATCTTTTACAAAGGCATATTGATAAAGAGGATAACATATTATATAAATACGCTATAAATAATTTATCTAAGGATACTTTAGACAAATTAGATAAAGAATCTTTAGAGTTTGAAGAAAATGCAAAAAAGAATGGCACACAGGATAAATATATTAAGTTAATTGAAAAATTATCTTAAAAAGGTAGATTAAAAGATTAATAAATCTTTTAATCTACCTTTAATTTATTAGATATATATTCTCATAAAATACATATTTAATAAAAAATATTCTGGATTAATTTTTTTGTTAATAGCATCAATACTATGTTGTGTTATTAGAGGTTCTCGTCTAGTTGTGAAAGATGTGATTATAGCTGAATGGAAAACATGTCCGTTTTTGTGTTGGAAAAATACTAGATCCCCAATTTCTATTGAATCATCATTAATAAGTACTCCTTTAGGACCTTGGTGTAAATACTCTAAATTCTCTCTTAAAAGCCAAAATAGACTGTGTGCAGTAGACCACGAAACTGAATAATCTTTATCAGATTTATAGTACCAATAAGGAGAAATATATCTCATAGGAGCACCAGCAAAATGCATTATCTGAGATATAAAATTGGAACAATCATTTCCACCTGTGCTTTTAGACCCTAAATAAACATATTTATCATTTGGAATTAAAGCATATTTATATGCGTAATCTACCATTTTATTTCTACTTAATTCCTTCATTTAAATAACACTCAATTTATTGATTTATTTAATTATATGGAACTGTTCTTTGGTTTGTTCATCTATAGTTTTGAAAGTATATCCCTTTTCTTTATAGTATTTAATAATATAAGGAAGTGCTTTTACTGTATTTTTATGTTTATTACTACAATGAAGTAATAAGATGATTGAATCTTTTTCACTAATTGAATTTTTAAATATTTTATTTGGTTCAAGAGTATAATTAGCGCCATCTCCACTATCTTGAGTCCAGTCATAAATTTTTAAGTTTTCTTCATGTAATAATTCAACCATAGAGTTATTAATTTTATAGCTAATATTATTGCAACCAAAAGGAAATCTTAATATATTTGTTTCTAGACCTATTAAGTCCTTGATTTCAGACTGAGTTTTTTTCATTTCTGATAAAAAAGAAGCTTTACTTAAATAAAGGTTTTCTCTTTTATGAGTATAAGAGTGTAAACCTATACTATGACCATCGTTGTTCATACGTATGAGGGTTTCTTTATTGTCTTTAATTTGTTCTCCGATAACAAAGAAGGTAGCTTTAACATTTTCTTCTTTTAAAATGTCTAAGATATCATTCGATAGTTTAGTAGGGCCATCATCAAATGTTAAGTATATGGTTTTTTGAGGATTTTCTTTGGATAATTCTTCTGCAAATACTATATTAGAATTTAAAAGTAGAGCAACTATGAATAATATTAGAAACTTTATTTTTGACATCTCAATTACCTCCATTTCATTTTTATAGTATGTACTATTGAGTAAAAAATATTAAATATTAAAATTAGTAAATAAAACTATAAGAAGTTTTTAATATTAATTTATAATAAAACAATATAGACACTTTAGAAATTATAAAAAGTAACGAAATATTAATTAGAGTAATAAAGAATAAATGCAATTGGTGGTGCTTACGTGGGTAGAATTAATTTTAGAAGTGCATTTATAGGTTTTTGTATATTATTTTCTATTATAATAACTTATATTTATAAAAATAGTATGCTTAATAGCATATTAATGATAGTGATTTTAGGGTTTGTATTTTTCGAAATATATAAATTGTTAGTGAAAAAAACTTATAATTTAAATAATGAGAAAGATCACTATTATTATAGGTTTAAGACAACCCTAGATTCTTTAAATGCAATGTTAATAGAGGTTTATGAATCAAATAAAGTATTATATATTTCAGAAATTATAAAGAAAGAATGGCTTATTAGTGAGGATATAAATTATAAAACTTTATTATCAATGTTTTCAGATGAGTATAAAGAAGCTTTGCAGTATGTTTTAGATGATTATATTTTATATAAAAAACAAGAAGAATTTAGCTTGTTTAGTGAGTTATATACTAAAGATAACAAAAAGAAATATTTATCCATAAAAGGCAAAGGTCAAAAGAATAGTCATGGTGAATATAATATAAGTGTGGTTATTTTTGATATAACCCATGAAAAAGAGCAAGAAACCAAGATAGAATATATAAAACTACATGATGAAATAACAGGTTTACCAAATAGACATCTTTTCAAGCAAAAAGCTAATAGTATTATTATGGAGATAAAAGATACTTACGAAAATATAGCATTAATATTTATAGATATAGATAATTTTAAATATATTAATGATGCATTTGGAAGTGAAATTGGAAATAAAGTACTGAGAAAAATAGGAAGTTTATTAAAAGAAAATGGAGATGCTGATAGTTTTGCATCTCGTTATGCCGGAGATGAATTTATAATATTAAAAAGAAATATTTTAGACTTAAATCTATTAAATACCTATTTGAAAAAATTAATAGAGGACTTAGGGAATTGCATAAGAGTCGGAGATAAAGAGATTTACACAACTATTAGCATGGGAGTAGCGTTATATCCTAAAGATGGTGAGGATTTAGAAACCTTATTAAAGAGGGTAGACGTGGCTATGTATAGTGCTAAAAATGAAGGTAAAAACACATATAGATATTTCAATATGGACATACTCAACTCTATAAACAGGCAATATTTAATTGAAAAAGGTTTGAGAAATGCTATAAAAAATAAAGAATTGTATTTAGTAATGCAACCTAAAGTTAGAAGTAATGATGAGAGTATAGAAGGTTTTGAATGTTTAGTAAGATGGAATAGCGAAGAATTAGGAGTAGTTTCTCCAGCAGAGTTTATACCAATAGCTGAAAGTTCCAGTATAATTATTGAATTAGGGAAGTATATTATAAAAGAAGCCATGGAAAGATGTAGAACCATGATAAATGAAACCAATAAAAAATTTAAGCTATCAATAAATTTATCAGAAGTTCAATTAAGAGACGAGTCATTATTAGAATTTATAAATCTTGAAGCTAGTAAGTGGGATATAGATCCTTCTTATATAGAATTTGAGATAACAGAAACGGTATTAATTCAATCGGCTGAAAGAAATGTAACTATTCTCGAGAGATTAAAAGAAAGAGGTTTCTCTATAGCTCTAGATGATTTTGGAACAGGATATTCCTCATTAAATTATTTAAATATACTTCCTATAGATATCTTGAAAATAGATAGATCTTTTATAGTAGGTATTGGAGTAGATAAAAAAAGCGAATATATCATAAGAACAATAATAAATCTTTCTCACGATTTAGAAATAAAGGTAGTCGCAGAAGGAGTAGAAACAAAAGAGCAGTTAGAATTCCTTAAAGATTGCAAATGTGATATTATACAAGGATATTTTTTCTCTAAACCACAAATGTATAATAAAGCTCTGTTTATGCTAAGAGAAGGTGTAGTTGGAGTAGCTGAATAAATAAGTACCATGTAGATAAAGGTTTTTAAAAACCATGAAATGTGATATAATAATTATATAAATAATAAGAAAAGGATGATCTATATGGGAAGAGGTTTTAGTAATATTGTCTATATAATACTAACTATAGTTGTAATATTAGGAGTAATAAACATTGTAGCTTTCTTACTTCCATACATAATCATTATTATAGCTGTTTTATGGTTATATAGACTTATAAAAGGAAAGAAATATAGTAAGAGAGAAAGAAATTCAAGTAACTATAGATATAATAGTAATCAAGCTAATGACATTCAACATAATGAAGATGGGGATGTTGTTGATGTAGAGTATGAAGAAATAAACAAATAATTAAATAAAAAAATGCTGTACTTTTATATAGTACGGCATTTTTTTATCGCCAATTTTAGACACCAAAGCTGTAGTTTAATCATAATATGTAGGGAAAGTAAACCTAAGGAGGAATTAAAATGAGTCACAATCATCAAGACGGATACTATAATATATACGATGGATACAGTCCATGTGAGGAAACAGTTAATAGCTGTGAGGACACAAATGATACAATACCAAATCCATGCCCAGTTCCACCAACAAGAAGAGGAACAATAACTGTATTTTCTAAACTTGGAACTCAAGATGGAGAACCTTTAGAAGGCGTTAAAGTAAATCTTTATAGGCTTGGAGATTGCCCTAAATTAGTTCAATGTGAAGTAACAGATTGTCAAGGGAAAGTAGTTTTTAATAATTTAGAAGAAGGATCATATAGAGTTATCCAAATAATTGATAGAAACTATTTCCAAAAACCATGCTATATTCCTTGGAATGAAGTAAATATAGATGGAAATACAAGAAACTCAACTATTACAGTAGTAAATAGACTTAACCCATCAGTAATAAATAGACACAGATGTAATTGTAATAATAACTGTGATGACGGTTTAGGATGGCTAGCATTAATACTTTTATTTGGCTTCTGTGGATTTGGCTTCTTCTGGTAATAATTTTATACTATATTGAAATAAGCGCAGTTTTAAACTGTGCTTATTTTATTGAATAAAAAGCTTTTTTAATATACAATTTTATATGTATTTTAATGAAAAGAGGTATATGATATGGAAAATAATATTGATGTATATATTAAGCTAGGAGAGAATGGGGTTATACCTAAATATGGGTCTATTAATGCAGCAGGTTGTGATTTATATGCAGCTAGTGACTTAGTAATAAGACCAGGAGAAATTAAGGTGTTATCACTGGATTTTATTATGGCAATACCAGAGGATTGTGAAGCGCAAGTGAGGCCAAGAAGCGGTTTATCATTAAAAACAACACTTAGGATTCCTAACTCACCTGGAACTATAGATGCTGATTATAGAGATAATGTTGGGGTAATAATAGAAAATAACTATAGTATAGAAAACTTGCCTTATGAAATAATGAAATCTCCTGAATTAATAGAGGTTTTAGAGAAAGAATATAGAGAAGTAAGTTTATCAGAGATAGTTAAGAGTAATAGCAATTGTAGTATTTTAAATAACAAAATTTACTTAGATAAAAATGATAATCCTTATGGAAGTATATACATAAAAAAAGGAGAAAGAATTGCTCAGATGATTTTCTGTAAATATAAGAGAGC
Organism: Clostridium sp. UBA1652; assembly: GCF_002320975.1. NCBI lineage: Bacteria > Bacillati > Bacillota > Clostridia > Eubacteriales > Clostridiaceae > Clostridium > Clostridium sp. UBA1652. The sequence goes on along the minus strand of NZ_DCLI01000036.1, from coordinate 151,136 downwards.
AAATTTTATAGAGCATGAAAACCCTAAAGCTATAGGTGAAAATCGTGGTGGCGGTTTTGGACATACTGGAATATAAAGAAAGCAGGAATATATCCTGCTTTTCTAATCTTCTACAAGAGTTTCCCATTCCTCATAAAGAGAGGATATCTTATCTTGAGTTTCAGAAATTTCTTTATTGATTTTTACAATTTCATCACCATTAGAAAACACTTCAGGTAAACATTGCTTTTCCTGTAAAGCTAATAGCAATTCCTCAGCTTGACTTATTTCTTTTTCAATAGTCTGCAGTCTTACTTTTATAGCTTTAGATTCTTTTTCTATTTCCTTTTTCTTTTTTCTTTCTTCTCTTATTTGGGTTTTAGTTTTTCCTTGAGAATCTTCAAGTATAGACTCAAATCTATTAGGATTACTTTTCTTTTCGCTATAATAAGTATAGTTACCCAAATACTCTTTTATTCCATCTTCCTTCAACTCATAAATTTTAGTTATGACTTTATTTAAGAAATATCTGTCATGAGATATAACCATAAGAGTACCATCATAGGTTAAGATAGCATCTTCTAAGGCCTCTCTAGAAACTATGTCCAAATGATTGGTAGGTTCATCTAGAAGAAGAAAATTGTCCTTAGCTAGCATAAGTTTAAGTAAATTAATTCTACATTTTTCTCCACCACTTAAGAGATGGATTTTCTTAAAGGCATCCTCTCCTTTAAAAAGGAATGCAGCTAAAGCACCTCTTACTTCCGAAGTAGTAAGCTCTGGAAATTCACTCCATACTTCATCTAAAATTGTATTATCAAGATTAAGATCAGATTGTTCTTGATCGTAATATCCAACCTCTACATTTCTGCCTATTACTTTAACTCCTGTATCAGCTTTTATTTTCTCTAAAATTATCTTAAATAAAGTAGTTTTACCTCTTCCATTTTCTCCGATTAAAGCAACTTTATCTCCTCTTCTTAAATCCATTGAAAGGTTATTGAACAAAACCTTATCACCATAAGCTTTTTTTAAGTTTTCTATATGTAGTACATCATTACCACTTTTTACTTTAGTTTCAAAACTAATTCTAGAAGCTTCTTTCTCTTTTTCAGGAGCATCAAGTAGTTCAATCTTATCTAAAGCCTTTTCTCTACTTTCAGCAGCTCTTATACTTTTTTCTCTATTAAAAGAACGGAATCTATCTATTATTTCTTTTTGTCTTTTAATTTCTGCTTGTTGAAGATTATAGGCTTTGGCTCTAGCTTCTTGATCTTTTTTTCTTAGTTCTAAAAACTTAGTATAGGATGCATTATAGCAATATATAGTGCCCTGAATTACTTCAAAGGTGGAAGCAGTTACTTTATCTAAAAAGAATCTATCATGGGATATAACTAAAATAGTGCCTTTATATGTAGATAGGTATTCTTCTAACCATTCTATTGCATCTAAATCTAAATGATTTGTAGGTTCATCTAAGAGTAATATGTCTGGGTTTCTTAGAAGCAGTTTTACTAAAGCAATTCTGGTCTTTTGTCCACCACTTAAAGTAGAAATATATTTATTAAAATCATTTTCTGTAAAGCCTAATCCCTTTAAAACTCTCGAGATTTCACCTTTATATGTATATCCACCTCTATGAGAATAAATATCTTGTAGAGTTGTATAGTCATTAATTAATTTGTCATGATAAGAAGAGTTAGATTCATCATAGGGTTCTTTTAGCCTTTCTTCTAAGGTTAAAAGTCTTTCTTCTATATTTAATAGTTCTTGAAAAACTGTTAAAGTCTCATCATAAATTGTGTTTTCTTCAGAAAGTTCTAGATGCTGAGAGAGATAACCAAGAGTTTTATTTTTATCTAAAAACACATCACCTGAATCGGCAGAAAGTTGACCAGTTAAAATCTTAAATAGAGTAGACTTGCCTTCACCATTTCCACCTATAATACCTATTTTATCCCCTTCATTTATAGAAAAACTTATTTTATTTAAAACAACCTTCGTTCCATAACTTTTTTCAAGATTTTTACAACCTAAAATAATCATAGTTAATACTCCTTTATGGAAAATAAAAATACTTATACCATTATACTATCCTCACATGATTTAATCAAACAACACAATATGAGTAGATAAAAAAATTAAGCATCCAATAAAAAGAATATTGGGTGCTTAATTTATAAAAAACTTTATTATGTTCTTAGAAGTTTATTTCTATGTTTATTTTTCTTCAAAATAATTAATAAGTGATTTATTATGATGTTCCAATGTTATTGAAATTATTTTTTTAGTAAATAACTTAATCATATGATCAGGCATTTTATAGGATCTAAAATTAGAAATAATACTTTGATAGTCATTTTCTATTATATCAAAAACTGTATCAGTTTCTTTTGAGTTATCTTGACGAAAATCTAAGTCATCATCTTCATCTAAACTTCTTATTAATGAAAAAGTATTAGGAATATCAGTTACTATAGTATTTGGGGCAGAGCTTGAGAATACTTTGCCATTAAACTCTCCTATTAAATCTTTAGATTTTGTTATGGTAGAAGAAAACCCTTTGGAAAACATCATTAAACTTAATGGATCTCTAAACACTTCAAAAACAAGGTCATCACTCATATATTTATCTGCTGGAACCATTGTATACCTCCTTAGAAACTATTTTATTATTAAAGATTATGAAATTAATTTATTTATTAGAACTTTTAATTCAACAAAAGTTTTTCATAAGAATATGATGTTTATAAGGAGGTAATGAGCATGTATCCTGAAGATAAAAGAATAAGAGAAACCTTTATTGGTATAGAGGAAACTGTAAGAATAAACAATGGAAAATTCACAAAATCAATAAATTTTGATAATGCAGCTACCACTCCTGCTTTTAAAAAAGTTCTAGAAAGTGTAAATAATTTTATACCTTATTACGGAAGCGTTTCTAGAGGGGAAGGGTTTAAATCTAAAGTAAGCACAGATATATATGAAAAGTCTCGAGAAAAAATTCTTGAATTATTTTCTTTATCAGGTAGGACAGATTATGAAGTAATATATGTAAAAAATGCAACAGAAGGACTAAATAAGTTATCAAATAGATTGATAACTTCCCCAAATGATTTAGTTATAAGCACTAGAATGGAACATCATTCAAATGATTTGCCATGGAGAGGAAAATGCAGATTAGATTATATTGAGGTGGATGAATACGGAAGATTATCAGTAGATGATATAGAAAAAAAGCTTAAAGAAAATGAAGGACAATTTAAATATTTAACTATTACTGGAGCATCAAATGTAACTGGATATGTAAATCCGGTTAATAAGATAGCTAAATTAGTTCACAAATACGGTGGTAAAATCATAGTTGATGGAGCTCAACTTATTCCGCATGAAAGAGTTAATATGGCAGGATTAGAGCCTGGGGAAGAGATAGATTACTTGGTATTTTCAGCTCATAAAATGTATGCACCTTTTGGAATAGGCGTTATTGTAGCTTTGAAGGAAGGGTTTATACATGGAGAGCCTGATTATAAGGGTGGCGGAACTGTAAATTTTGTAACTGATGATAATGTTATTTGGGGGGAAGGATCTAGTAGAGATGAAGCTGGAACTCCAAATCTTTTAGGTGTAATAGCTTTACTTGCTGCAATTGATGAAATTAATAAAATTAGTTATAGGACAATAGAAAAAAGAGAAGAGTGGCTAACAAGAGAACTATTAAGAGGATTGAATAATATTGGTAATATTGATATATATGGATATCCATATTATGATGGCAATAGATTAGGAATAGGGGCTTTTAATGTAAGAGGTTTATGGCATGGGCACGTAGCTAGTCTTTTATCTGAGCTTGGAGGGATTAGTGTCAGAAATGGATGTTTTTGCGCTCAGCCATATGTCCAAAGATTATTAAATATAGATAATGAAACTATTGAAGAACATTTTAGGAATCCTCATAGAGTAAAGGAAGGTATGGTAAGAGTAAGCTTTGGAGTTTATAATACCTTAGATGAAGTATGGAGGTTTTTAAATATATTAGAGTATATTGCAAAAAATTATAAGTAGAAGGTGATGGATTAATCCATCACCTTTTAAAGTGGGTTTATTTGTTAAAAGCTTTATACTTTGGAAGACTATTTTCAAAGTGTAAAGAAGGATTACCTGAAATCAAAGGATTTAAATAGTCTAGGGCTTTTTCAGTTACATGATTTCCAGCCTCATTAATCCATTCACTTGGGAAATACTTAACTTTATTAGCAACTTTAGTAGTCTCTATAGGGAAAGTTGAGTATTCGTAAGGAGTATTAGACTCTCTTTTTATAGCAACCATCATACCTGTTAAGCCTTCTAGAGCATACTTTAATGCATCATAGCCTACTTGGTAAGCCTCATCAATATCAAGATCAGAAGCTGAATGCATAGAGCATCTTTGAAGTATTCCAAGCTCTAATGCTTTAACTCTAGTTGTAATACCAGCATCAACAATTGTGGATTTTAGGTAATTTCCTACACCACCCAACTGAGCATGTCCAAAGTTATCATGTGAACCAAGTGGGTTAATTTGAGCTAAAAAGTCACCTTGTTCATTTATTAAACCTTCGGATGCAACCACATAAACTCTGTTTTTTTCCTTAAAACGAGTGTTAACATCTTCTAGAAATTTTCCTACAACAAAAGGTTTTTCAGGTAAATATATAAAATCAGCAGCTGAAGAACCATTCTCTTTAGCTAAAGCAGCAGAAGCAGCTAGCCATCCAGTATCTCTTCCCATAGTTTCTAAAATGAATATTCCGTTATTCATATAAACAGAAGCATCATAATTTGTTTCTAAAACTGTAGTAGAGATAAACTTTGCAGCAGAACCAAATCCAGGGGTATGATCAGTATACATTAAATCATTATCTATAGTTTTAGGAATACCTATAAACTTTATATCTATATTATATTCTTTTCCATAGGCGCTTAATTTTGAAATTGTGTCCATAGAATCATTTCCACCTACGTAGAAAAAGGCCTTTATATCTAATTCTTTAAATATTTCCATTAATTTTTCATATTCTTCAAGGGATTCTGTGTGACTTTTTAATTTATATCTACAAGAACCTAAGCCAGAAGATGGGGTGTACTTAAATATATCTAATTTACTTTGTGATACATCACTTAAGTTAATAAATTTTTTATTTAAGATACCTTCAATTCCATGTAGTCCTCCATAAACAGTATCAAATGCATTTAAATTATGGTTTGCTTCAACTAAACCTACAACACTAGAATTTATTACTGACGTTGGTCCGCCAGATTGTGCAATAATACAATTAGCCATTTTTTCCTCCCTATATTAAATGGTATATCACTCTAAATGTGCTATACTATTTCTTTTAAATGTTATCCTATTATATGATATATGTATTATTATAATATGTCAAAGGAATTTTGTTGAAAAAACTCAGAATTTACATAGTTAATATAAGAAAAAGAGTTAAATGTGCTATACTATATAAATTTAATAGAAATTAAAAATATTAAAAATTTCGAGAATAATTATGTTAATGTGAAATATTATATAAAGATAGTATTAATGAGGAGATTAGACGGAAATGGAGAAGGTTTTAATTATTGCATTAGCTCTAGCAATGGATGCGTTTGGAGTTTCTCTTAGTATAGGTATAAATTGTGCAGTAAAAAGAAAAAATAAATTTTATTTTGCATTATCATTTGGAGTGTTTCAGTTTTTATTATCATTAATGGGAGCTGTAGGGGGATACTTCTTCAATAATTATGTAGCAGACATACCTAATATATTAGGAGGAGGGGTTATCGCTATAGTTGGTGTTATGATGATAAAGGAGGGAATGGAAAGTAAGGATGAGTGTATTTTATTAAATCCTAAAATGTATATAATATTAGGACTGTCTGTAAGTATAGATGCATTAGTAGTAGGATTCACAGCACTACATGATATAATAAATCCTGTGCTTATACTTATGGATACACTAGTTATAGGAGGGGTAACATTAATACTTTGTCTCTTTTCTTTTTACTTATCTAGATATGCTAAAAGGATAAGCTTTGTAGCTAAATATGCAGATTATTTAGGTGGAATAATATTAATGTTTTTTGGAATGAAAATGATGTTTAATATGTAATCATAATAATAAAAATTTGAATACAATGACATATACTTATGATATAATGAAAAGAAAAGTAACAATAGAGGGAACGTATGAATTGGGAGAATTTATTAAAAGATAAAAAAATAAAAGTTACTAGAGCTAGAATAGATATTTTAAAAATACTACAAGAATGCCAAAAAAGTATGACAGCAGAACATATCTACTCTATATTTTGTGAGCATAATAAAGATGTAAACATATCGACTATATATAGAAGTCTAGAATTATTTGAGGAAAAAAATATTGTAGACAAAGTGTTCCTTCCAGAAGGTGTTAATGGTTTTTCATTAAAGAAGGATGATCACAAACATAGATTAAAATGTGAAATTTGTAATAAGGAAATATTAGTTCATTGCCCATTTAAACAAATAGAAGAACTAATTAACTCAGAAGCAAATTTTAAGATAACAGATCATTCTATAACCCTAAAAGGAATATGTGAAGACTGTAATGATAAAAACAATAAAGGAAAACATAACTAAAGGCACAAAATTATTTTGTGCCTTTAACTATTATATAAGTACTTGTTGAGTATATATTGTATTTTTAAAATCATTTATAGTATAAAGATTAGCACAGCAGTCTTTAACGTTTATTATATGAGTAGAATAAGCTAAAGCTTTAGAAATATTATGTTCAACAGAAAGAATTGTAATCCCTTTTTCTTTATTCAAAGTTCTAAGTAGTTCATAAAGTTCTTGTTGAGTTTTAGCATCTAATCCTGAAGAAAGCTCATCTAGTGCAAGTAGTCCTGGATTACCTAATAAAGCTCTTCCTATAAAAATTCTTTGTTGCTGTCCTCCAGATAAGGAACCTATGAGACTATTTTTAAAAGCGGTCATATTAACATATCTTAAAACTTCATCTATGGCTTTATTATCTTTAATACCTAGAGTTTTAGCGTGAACTTTTAATAGTTCTTTTACAGTAATAGGGAAACTGCTATTAAAGCTGTCCATTCGCTGAGGAACATAACCTACAGAGTAATTAGAAGTATTTATAATACCTTTAATAGGTTTTAGTAGTCCTAATACTAACTTGAGTAAAGTAGTTTTTGCACTACCGTTTTCACCTATTATAGATAAAAATCCACCTTGGGGAATGTTAAGATTAACGTTATTTAATATATAAGGATCTTTTCCAGTATAAGAAAAGAAAAGTTCTTTAACTTCTAGCAAAATTTATCAGCTCCTGTATTTATAATTATATATTAAATTATATAACTAAATGCGAATTGTTTGCAACAATAAAAAGTTAATCCACGGAAGCAATATTTTCTAGTTTCCAATATTTTTTTTCAGTTTTAGATAAAGAGACTCGATAAGTTAAATATTTATGAGGTGATTTATCATCTAAACCTGAGGCAATAACAACAGCAGTTTTATCATCTGAATAAAGTACATTCATTTCCTTAACTCGTAGGAGCCTGTTATCTTTAGAGTAAGAGGATGTCATGTAGTAATCTATAGAATAATAGATGTCCTTGCATTTATTTCTTATATATAAAGCTTTAAATGTGACAAATAGAGTAATTAACATTATTGAAGTTATTAATATTTTTAATAATCTTCTTTGAAGTCTAATTTTTTTATATTTATGAAACTTATAAATCCTTTTTTTCTTTCTAAGTTTTTTTGAATATTTTCTTTGGACTTGAACTTGAGAATTTAACATAATATCCACCTCCTCTAAATATATTACCAAATAATGGAATAAAAATAAATGAATAAATCTTAAATATTCCAATAATTGTAAAATAAAAATACAGTTGTTGCATAGAAGTGGCAAAAAACAATATAATAGAATCATAACATTTGTGAAAGGTAGGTATTTGAAGATGGATTTTTCGGCATTAGTATTAATGGAAAAAGATAAAGATACAGGTCACCTTATGAAAGAGATAGGAAGTTATGCAGTTAATGAAGGTGCTGTGTATGTTAATAAACTATATGTAATAGATGGAGAAGTAAACTTATATTTTCAGGTAAATAAAGATGTAGAGGATTGGGAATACTCAGCAGTATATGATCTTTTTGATGTTGAGGCTTTTGAAACCTTAGGATATGACATTGAAGAAGTTGATGATGAGTTTAATCCAACTTGGATGATATCATTTCCTTTTGATGAGGAGCATGAAGAAGTAAGAGCTATATTAAATGAATTATGTACTTTAATTAAGGATAATATAGAAAAAGTTTTTGAAAATATACAAGATAAAAAAGCAGAATATGAAGAATAATAACTAAGAGGTGAAATTTATGAGTGAAACAAAAAAAGTTAAACTTAGAGAAGAAATTCCTAGTGAATATAAATGGAAAATAGAAAAGGTTTATGAAGATACCACAGCTTGGGAAAATGACTTCAAATCTTTAAAGGAAGAGGGAATTAAACTTAAAGATTTTTCTGGGAAGTTAACTACGGGAGAAAAGATATTAGAATATTTAAAATTAAATGAAGTAATATCTAGAAAAGCAGAGAAGTTGTTAATTTATGCTCACTTAAGAAGTGATGAAAATACAGCTAATTCGGAGTTTCAAGTTTTAAAAGATAAGATAGATACATATCTTTCAGAACTTGGTAGCTATGGAGCTTTTTTTGTACCAGAAATATTAGAATTATCAGAAGAGTTTTTAATGGGAGAAATAAATAAAATCCCAGAACTAAAAGTATATGAGTTTTTATTTAAAGATATACTTAAGGAGAAACCACATACTCTTACAAAAGAAATGGAAGAGTTAATGGCTTCAGTTTCTGATTGTTTAGATGCACCATATAATATCCACAATATGCTTACAAATGCTGATATGACCTTTGGAAACATAAAAGATGAGGATGGTCATGATGTTGAGTTAACAGAAGGTAACTATTCTTCTTTCGTTAGAAGTAAAAATAGGGAAGTAAGGGAAAGTGCTTTTAAAACTCTATATACTTCATATAAAGGACTTCAAAACACTTTAGCAACAAGTTTAAGTGCATCATTAAAAAACTTTATATTTGGAGCTAAAACTAGAAACTATAAAAATTCTCTAGAGTATGCTCTAAAACCTAACGACATTCCATTAGAGGTTTATCATAATGCAATAAATACAATCAATAAGAACTTACCATTACTTCATAGATATATAGGACTTAAAAAGAAGTTACTTGGATTAGATGAAATGCATATGTATGATTTATATGTTCCTGCTATAGAGGTTCCAAAGGAACACATAGAATATAAGGATGGAATAGATATAATATTAGAAGGATTAAAACCATTAGGTGAAGAATACTTAAGCATTTTTAAAGAAGGAATAAATAATGGCTGGATTGATGTATATGAGAATAAAGGAAAAAGAGGCGGAGCTTACTCTTGGGGTGCATATGATACAATGCCTTATGTACTTTTAAACTACAATTATGACATTAATGATGTATCAACTTTAGCTCATGAAATGGGTCACTCTATACATTCATATTATTCAAGAAAATATCAACCACACTTTTATTCCTCATATACAATTTTTTGTGCAGAGGTTGCTTCAACTACCAATGAAGCTTTATTAATACATCATCTTATAAATAAAGAAGCTGATAAAAATAAAAAATTATATCTAATTAATCAAGAACTTGAGCAAATAAGAACAACAGTATTTAGACAATTGATGTTTGGAGAATTTGAGCTTATAACTCATGAAAGTATAGAAAAAGGAGAACCTTTATCTTCAGAAAGTCTTAATAAGATATGGTTAGATTTAAACAAAAAATATCACGGAGAGCATATGGTGGTTGACAATGAAATAGAAAGTGAATGGAGTAGAATTCCACACTTCTATACTGACTTCTACGTATATCAATATGCTACAGGTTATGCAGCGGCATCTGCTTTTGCTAATTCTATATTAGATGGAGAAAAGGATGCAGTAGAAAACTATATAGGTTTCTTAAAGAGCGGTGGTTCAGATTATCCAATTAATATACTTAAAAAAGCTGGGGTTGATATGACTACACCAGAACCTATAGATGCGACTATGGAAAGATTTAAAGAATTATTAGATATGCTTGAAAATGAAATTAGATAAGAATTTTAGGTGCTGCATAATTTGCAGCACTTGTTTTTTATAAAAAATATCTATAAACTTAATTTAATGATAGAATGGGGTTAAGTAAAAACAGTCTATAAGAAGTTGAAAGGAATTTATTAGATGAAGAATTTTGAAAAAAGATTATTTGATACTTTAGTAAACCAATATAATTTCTACATAAAAGAGATTGAAAATGAACACTTAAAGTGGGTAGCAAAATTAAAAATTGATAATGGGGAACTTGCTGTAGGAGTAGTAGATAAAACTTATAAGGATTTAGAAATAGCTGTAGAGGAAGGTTTTTTTATTAGGGTTATATATGGAAGTTATGATGGAGAACCGTTAAAGCAAGGAGATGTATATTTTTCTCCAGAAGAAAAGAGAGTAGTAGCTGCTTGGAATAATGAGACTCCGTTTATACAGATGATAGATTCTATTTATAAAAAAACATCTCGAGATTCAGAGGATAAAAATTCTACTATAACCTTTGGACTTATAGCAATTAATGTTATAGTGTTTTTAATATCAGCTTATTTTTCAAAAAGTATAGTTAATATAGATTATAGTGTTCTTTATATAATGGGGGCCAAATTTAATTATGCAATATTAAACTATGGAGAGTATTGGAGACTTATAACATCAGCTTTTTTACATGGAGGGATTGTACACATAGCTGTGAATATGTATTCTCTATATTATGCTGGAAACCAAGTAAGTAGGATATATGGTAATAAAAAGTATTTACTTATGTATTTATTAAGTGCTGTAGGCGCCTCAACTTTATCTATGGTGAATAGCCAGTCACTTTCAGTAGGGGCTTCTGGTGCTATTTTTGGGTTGCTTGGAGCAATAGCTGCTTTTGCATTTAAAGAGAGAAGTAGAATAGGTAAAGGGTATTTAACGAATCTGATATCTGTTATAGCAACCAATCTAGTAATAGGATTTATGCTTCCAAATATAGATAACTTAGGACATTTAGGTGGATTAATTGTTGGTGTCTTATTAGGGTTTGCATTATATAAAAATAAAACAAGGAAGTAAAGAATTTAAGCACCAAAGAAGTAAAGAACTTAAGAAGTAAACAAGTAAAGAACTTAAGTTCCGAAGAAGTAAAGAATTAAAGAATTAAAGAATTCTCCTAAGAAACATGCAAAGACTTGGTAGAAAAGTAAAAAATGCAGAAGAACTCTTTGTACAAAAGTTCTTCTGCATTTTATTTAAGCCATAGCAACTAAATCATCGTAGTAAATAGTTTCTTCTTTTAGTAGCATTCTAGCTATCTTATCAAGCTGATCCATGTTTTCATTAAGTAAAAGTTTTGTATCCTCGTAAAGCTCTTCTAAAAGGGTTTTAGCTTCTTCAATTACTACATTTCCATAGGAAGTAGAAAGTGAACCTAAAGAGGACATTTTTAATAAGCCTAAATTTTGTCCCATTCCATACTCAGATATCATAGACATAACTATCTCAGTTGATGAATTTAAATCTCCATATGCTCCTGTAGTAATATTATCTTTCCCAAAGATTAATTCTTCAGCAGCTCTTCCAGCTAGTAAAACCATTATTTTATTTTTTAAATTTGTAATAGTTTGATAAGCTTTATCCTTAGGAACTGTTAAGGTATATCCTCCAGCACCTTTTGTGGTGGGGATAATAGTAACCTTTGATACTTTATCTTCAGGTGTTTTTAATAAAGAACAAAGAGCATGTCCAGCTTCGTGATAAGCTGTTATTTTTTTCTCTAAATCAGTTATATGAGATCTATTTTTTTTCTCATAACCTGCAATTACTATATCGTAAGCTGAATTTATATGCTCATTAGTTAAAAATTCTGTTTCTTCCTTTGCTGCTAATATAGCTGCTTCATTAGTTAAACTTTCAAGTTTAGCACCAGAAAAATAAGCTGTTTTTTCAGCTATGTCCTTAATATTTAAATCTTTATAGGGTTTATTTTTTAGATGTAGATTAAGTATATGCTCTCTGGCAGTTATATCTGGAAGAGAGACTTCTATATGTCTATCAAATCTTCCAGGTCTTAATAGTGCAGGATCTAATATATCTAATCTGTTCGTTGCAGCGATAACTACAATACCTTCTTTTTCAGTAAATCCAGACATCTCAGTTAATAAGGCGTTTAATGTTTGATCTCTTTCATCTGTACCAGAAGAGTTTTTAGAACCATCTCTTTTTTTACCGATAGCATCAATCTCATCTATAAATATTAAAGCTTTTCCTTTATCCCTTGCTTTTTTAAATACAGAACGTACTCTTGAAGCGCCCACACCTACATACATTTGCATAAAGTCTGAACCGCTCATAGCATAAAAAGGAACATTACTTTCTCCAGCAACTGCTTTTGCAAGTAGTGTTTTGCCTGTTCCGGGTTCGCCATATAAAATGACTCCTTTAGGAATTCTAGCTCCATAACGTGCGTATTTGTCAGGGTTTTTTAGAAAATCTACCACATCTTGAAGACTTTCTTTAGCTTCATCGTTTCCAGCAACTTTTGAAAAATCATATTTTGTCTTCATATCAGTTGAAACATCTTCAGGAGAAAATGAAGATCCTATAGGTAATCTCTTAGTATTAACAGAATATAATACTATAAAAAGTATTGAAGCAACTAAAGTTAAAGCAGGGATAGTCTTAACCAAGGGGGTGCTACTTTGTCTTTTTACTATAACTCCGTTACTTAGAAGTTCTTCCTGAAAATCAGGGCTTTGAGGGTTAGTTGTTATATATTTTTCACCAGAGTTTAAAATTACAAGGATATTATCTGTGTTATTTAATTCAACTTTTTGAATATTTCTACTTTGAAAGTCTTCCTTAAAGTTTAAATAGGATTTTTTTTCATAAGAGTTAAAGCCTAAATCTACATATATAAGAGAAACTATAGAAAGTAAGGCTGTTATTAATGGTATTATAAGTATTTTCTTCTTTAGTTTATTCATAATTGCCCCCCAGTTTTTAGAATATTAACGATTATATACTTTAAATTATATATTTTTAATAGATATTGTCTAATGAATTACATAAGTTTTGGTAATGTAAGTTATGGATAATTGACCAAATATGAGTTATACTTAATTAAGTTAAAATGTGTAATTGTAGGGGGAACCATGAACATATCAGAAGTAAAAGTAAAACTTACAAAAGAGGATTTGTTAGATTTATTAAGAGAGGTAATTGATTTAAAAGGATTGATTATAAACTCAATAGAGCTAGATAATAAAATAGGAATAAAAGGTACATATAAAAAATTATTTAATATAAAATTTTCGATTTTCTTTAATATTGTTGAAGTAAGGGAGCAGGATTTAGTTATAAGGTTATCAGAATTAAAAGCTCTTGGTATTCCAGCAATAAAGCCAATAAGAAAGTTGATCCTTAGAAAAATACTTACTGATTTTAAAAAGTTAGGAATTGAAGTTGAAAATGATACTGTAATTATACACTTAAATGAGTTAATTAAAGATTTTAAATTCTTAAGACTAGGTTCATTAAATATAGTTCAAGATAAAGATAGTCTAACAGTAAATTTATATAACTCAAAGATAGAAGTAAAGAAGTTAATGGATAAAAGTCTTGTGGAGAAATCAGAAGTTATAGAGGAAATATCTGAAGTAAGAGAAGAAGTAAAAACTTTAGAAGAGACTGAGAAAATTGAAGAGAACGTGGAGGCTGTTTCTACTGAAGTTATCGTAGAAAAGACAAAGGATTACTATAGTGAGGGAAGAGATTATGTAGAGAATAAGATTCCTGAGAGGTTTAAGTCTGTTGAGGATTACATATTATTAGTTCCAGATATACTTGCATTAATAGTAAGGCTTATGAAAGACAACAGAATTAATAATCAAACAAAGATAGCAGTTGCAGCATCAATTGGTTATATTGTTGTTCCTAAAGATATTATTTTTGATAAAATACCTATAGTGGGAAGTATAGATGATATGGCGGTAGTATTATTTGCATTAAATAAGTTAATAAATGATGTTCCACTAGAGGTTATATTAGAAAATTGGGCAGGTAATGAAAAGAATATAATAGTTTTAAAAAATGCTTTAGAGTACGTAAAGAGATTTACTAAAGCAAATAACTTGGATAAATTTTATTCAGTAGTTGAGGCTTTGACTTAGTAAGGAGGATAAAATGGGAAAGTTTTATGCTGTAGCACAAGGTAAGAGTAATTTACCTCTTATTCTTGAGAGCTGGGATGAATGTAAAAAGGAAGTTATAGGTTGTAAAGGGGCTATATATAAAAGTTTTGGAAATAGAAAAGAGGCAGAAAATTTCATAGCACTTCATCTAGGGGATAAGGTTGAGGGTGAAGAGCCTGAAAATGGAGTTTTTATATATGTTGATGGTAGCTTTATGGAAGCTAAAAACAATTATTCTTATGGATTAGTAGTTGTAAAAGATGGGGAAGTAATTCATAAGGATAAGGGCGTAGGTTATAAAAAGGAAGATATTTCTCTAAGAAATGTTGCAGGAGAAGTTATGGGTTCCATGAAGGCAGTTGAATATGCTATTAATAATGATTATAAGGAGATTACAATATGCTATGATTATCAAGGAATCGAATGTTGGGCTAAAGGAACTTGGCAGAGAAATAAGGATTTAACTAAATATTATCATGAATTTATGAAAAAAAATATGCACCTTATACAGGTGAACTTTAAAAAAATCAAAGGTCACAGTGGTGATAAATATAATGATTTAGCAGATAAACTTGCAAAGGAAGCACTAGATAATACAAACAATTAATCCAAAATTTTCAGTGAGTATTAAATTTATTACTGCATATACTATAATCGACAAAAAAAAATAAAATATTACAGTGAGGTGCAGTAGTATGGGAAAATTTGTGAGCGGAATAACTACAGGGGCAATAGTAGGAGCAGCTTTCGGTATGATGGTCCTACCACAGCTAGATAGAAAAACACAAAAAGCTTTTAGAAAAGCTGGCAAAAAAGTCATGAATGCGGCAGGCGATACCTACGGAGACATGATGGGATGGATGAAATAGTTCGAGAGATTCTCTCGAACTTTTTTTTTGACAGAATTAAATCTTTTTCATAGAATTTTGTAGAAAATTTAAATTTTAACAGGTAATTTTTTTATAAAATATATTAAAAAATAAGGTTATATGGTATAATTTAAATAAATTTTTAGAATAAATTTAATATTTTCGTAATGCTATAGCAATGATATAAGAGAAGGAAGAGTGATTTATGGAAATTCTTTCATTAGGGGAAAAAATTAAAAGAAAAAGAAAAGAGTTAAATATGACTCTAAAAGATTTGGCAGGGGATAGAATAACTCCAGGACAGATATCTTTAGTTGAATCTGGGCGTTCAAATCCATCAATGGATCTTTTAGAATATTTAGCAGATGCTTTAAAAACCTCTGTAGAGTACTTAATGGAATCTGAGGAAACTCAAGCAGAGAAGATATGTATGTATTATGAGCAGGTAGCTGAAGCATATATACTATCTGGAGATTATTTTATGGGAGAGAAGTATATAGAAAATGGATTATACTATTCTGAAAAGTATAATCTTGAATATAGAAAAGCTAGAATATTGTTTTTAACAGGCAAAATTCATATGTTAAAAGATGAACTGGTTGCAGCTCAACAATACTTCTTGTCTTCTAATGTAATCTTTATAAAAAATAATAATTTTGAAGAGGTAGTTAAGACATTTCTTTGTTTAGGGAAAATAACACTAAAATTAAAAGCATACCATTCTACAAGCTCCTATTTAAAACAAGCAGAAAAAGTTTATATAGATAATAATATAGGTAATGATCAGCTACTTGGAGAAATATATTATTATATGGCAAATTCATTTTTTAAGACGGATAATGTTAAGCAGTCAATAGATTATGCATTTTTAGCTAAGGAAAAATTCCAAAAGATATATAATAAAAAAGATTATGCTAGAACACTTTTATTGCTTTCAGATGAATATAGTGAAAGTGGAGACCTTATTAATGCTATTAAATATTCTAAAAAAGCTTTAGAAGTATATCAAGAGTTAGAAGACATATCCAGTATAGCAGAAATAGAAAATAGCTTGGGAAGGCTATTTTATGAATTCGAAAATATTGAAGAATCCTTTATTCATTATAACTTGGCTAAAGGCATCAGACTTAGTAATAATGATGAGAAACTTGTTAATACCCTTATTAACATATGTGAAAACTATTTAAAGATAAAAGATGTAGATAAATGCGAAGAGGGTATAAAAGAGATACATAAACATATTAGGGATGATGACCATGAAAATAGAATAGAATGTAATTTATTACAGTATAGAGTTAACTTAATTAAAGACATTCAAAATGAAGCTGAAAACATACTTATAGATACATATAAATATGCAATTAATAATGATTGCAATAAGAGAGCAGGACAAATTGCTATAATGCTAGGGAAATTCTATATGGATAGTAAAAGGGAAAAAGAAGCTGCTAAATATTTGGATTACGGGATTGATATATTTAATAGTATTGGGTTGTTAAGAAATTAATGGCAGATGGGTGGTAAGTAATGGAGATACTTTCAACAGGAGAAAAAATAAAACGTGCTAGGATATATAAGGGGATTACCTTAAAGGAACTTTGCGGAGATAAAATATCTATATCAAAGATGAGTTGTATTGAGAATGAGAAGATAAAAGCAGAAATTGAAATCCTAGAATATGTTTCATCTAAACTCTTAATTGATGTAGATTATTTATTAAAAGATGTTAGGGAGCAGTTAATTTCTAATTTAGAATTATTGAAAGAAGGTCTTTTCTCAGATAAGGACATAGAAAGTAAGATAAAGTATAATCTAGATTTTGCACAGGCATATAAATATTATGATCTTGCTTTCGATTTAATGCACTTATTATTTAATTATTACCTGGAAGAAGGGAAATATGAAAATATACAAATAATAGTATCTCAATATTATTTCCTTCATCAAAGTAATAAAAATTCTGAGAAAGTAATTGAGTATTTTTATGATATGGCTAAATATTTCTTTAATAACAAAGAGTATATGGAAGCTTTATCATACTATTCAAGGCTTAAAGAAATTCTAAAAGAGAATGGATTAAATGATAAAGGTGAATATGCATATGCACTTTACAGTGAAGGGTTATGCTACTATAAACTAAAAGATAATAATCAAGCCCTTGAAAATATGAAAGAAGTAGTTCAATATATAGATTATGTTGAAGACAATATAAGTAAAGGGAAAATATATAATCTGCTAGCAACACTTTGTATTAAATTAAGAAAACCAGAAGCAGGAGAGTTTATAGAAAAAGCTTATGAATATCAAAAGGATAATCCAGTTTATTTAGCTTTGTCTAAAGGTAATTATGGAGAATGTTATTTTGAAATAGGTGAAAAAGAGAAAGCTAAAGCTGAGTTTAATGAAGGTTTAAATATTTTTCCTAAATTCAACAAGGTTAGATATGTGGAATTTATGAATAATTTCATCAAGCTTTTTATAGAGAATGGTGAATATGATGAAGCTTATAAGGTTTCAGATGAATCTTTAAATTTAGCAATAGATTGTAATAATATAAGATTAATTGAGCAATCATATTACTTAAAGGGAAGTATTTTACAAAAGCAAGGTAAATATAAAGAAGCTGAAATGTATATGAATCTTTCTTTGGACTCATTATTTAAGTTTGGAAGTAAAGAAGAAAGATATAATAGATATATAGATATGGCGAATATGTATTATCATTTGGGTGATATAAGAGATGCATTAAAATATTTCTCATTAGCATTTGCATTAGAAAAAAATTTATAGAATATTTAAAAGGGAGCATATTAGGTGTACTGATTAGCTCCCTTTTGGGCAAGTATTAAAATATAAACGTTATAGAGAAGAGGAAGGAATTTGAATAAAAAGATGATGTTTTTAGTTGTGGCAGCAATGCTTATTGTGTATACATTACTGAACTATTACATAGGGATAAGAGGTTTAGAATTAGTAGGGATTTTTAATAAAGACATTAATAGGGTAATATATTGGGTTATATTTTACTTATTTGCTTTTAGTTACATTGTTAGTAAGCTTTTGGAGAGATATATGCCTAATAAGATTTCAGGGGTGTTTAATTATTTAGGTTCCTATTATATGGCTGTACTTTTATATTCAATTATAATAATTGTAATAGTAGATTTATTTAGGTTGGTTAATTGGAAATTTAATATTTTAGGAGTAAATGATACCTTTAAAACCTATATGGGGATAGTAATAGTTTGTATATTAGCCTTTGTACTTATATATGGAACTTGGAGTGGATCAAGTACAGTAATAAATAAATATACCTTAAGTGTTGATAAAACTGCAGGAGATATGAAAAAGTTAAATATAATAATGGCTTCAGATATACATATAGGAAGTGTAGGTTATAGAAATAGAATGGAGAAGTTAGTTGAATTAACTAATTCAGTTAAGCCAGATATTGTTTTATTAGCTGGAGATATTATAGATGACAGAGTAGAGCCCTTTATAGAAGGAAATGTTGGAGAATATTTCAAACAAATTGAAGCTCCATTAGGCATTTATGCTGTAACTGGTAATCACGAATATATAAGTGGAAAAGTTGATGAGTTTGTAAAAATTTTAGAAGAGAATAATGTTAAGGTTCTTAGAGATGATTATTCAGAGATTAACGGAAGTTTTTATGTTGTTGGAAGAGATGATGTTTCTGGAGGAAGTTATCAGGAAACAAAGAGAAAAGATTTAAGCGACATAACAAAAAACATCAATAAAGACTTACCTATAATAGTTATGGATCATCAGCCTAAGTATCTTCAAGAGGCTGTAGATGCAGGGGTAGATTTGCAAGTATCAGGACATACTCATAGAGGACAGTTATCTCCTAGTAATCTAATAACTAAAAGATTATTTGAAATAGACTGGGGATATCTTAAAAAAGAAAATTTAAATGTTATAGTTTCATCAGGGTTTGGAACTTGGGGGCCACCAATAAGGATTGGAAGTAGATCTGAATTAGTAAATATAATACTTGAATTTAAATCAAGTGAAACTTGATTCAGGTGGGGTTTGATCTCCATCTGAATCTTAGTTGAACNNTTATCTAGGGTCGTGCCACTGCTAACTCCCATTCACACAGCGTGTGGGAGTGGTACAGTGGCTAGACATCAGATAAAAAAAGCTTTAGCTGCATTAAGTGGCTAAAGCTTTTTTATAAAATATATAATTTAAGTTTAATTAATATCTTTTGCTAATTAAGTCAAAGGTTAATTGGAATAAACTTAACTTAGGACTAAATGAAGTTAATTTAACAGATTTAAACATGTTTTTTAGTGTTTTCATAAATCCACGCTCGCTTTCTTACTTCTTGTCTATATTATATTTCTAATTATTATAAAAATCATTGATAGTTATGATGAATTATAGGTACAATTAAGGGGTTTTAAGTTATTTATAATTAATAAAAAAACAAAAAAACACCTTATTTAAGGTGTTTCTGTACTTTTTTTATTAAAATAAGTTGGGCTCCATAACCTTTTAGTTTTGGTAATAGGTTTAAGATTGTACTTTTATTGTTATATATAAAGTTTATACCTGGGAAAGATGCCTTATGAAGTATCTCCCGTTCTTCTTTATTTAATCTATTTGGTTTTCCCATACCAAGCCAATAGTTATAAGAAGAACCTATTTTTTCATTAATCATATAAGTGGTAACTTGGTTAGCACTATTTATATTAACTATATTTAAAGAAATCTTTTTTTCAGTAGTATTTTTTATTCCTCTTCTTTTTTCTAGGGTTTCTGAGCTTATTAAATAATCAAGTTCTTCTCCATAGTTATATAATAATATTTGGAATTCATCATCGCTTTTAGTAACTATATAACCATCACCTTTTTGAACTAAAACATCTCCAAGTTTACTTAGAAGATAAAAGGCGTAATAAGAAGGTTTTTTTATTCCCATATCATTAACTAAACCAGAAGAGCCAAAAAACACTTCGTTTGTAAGCATAACTTCTTTCTCTAAAACATCAAAAGCCCTTATAAAGTTCAGCGGAGTTTTGTAGTTAATAACTTGATGAATAATATAAGGTATCATATAAGCTGTATCATATATTTTATTAATTTCTAAATGATTGCCTTCATAATCATCACTAAAATAATCTAAACCAGCATCTTCTAAAATCTCAATTATAGAAGTTTTGAATGCTTTATCAAGAGAATTTTTAAACTGATATTTAGTATTAAAAAAATCTACAGTTTCGATTTCAGAGAAATATTCTATATAACTTTTTAAAGCATTTATAAACTCTTCTTGCGATAAATCCCCTTGATCTATAAGTATAAGTGCTTTAAGTTCTATATACTGCATAAATTCTAAAACTGTTTTAGTCTTATTCCAGTTGTAAAATTGACTGCCGGGGAAAATACCCATGTCTCTATCAAACAAATTAAATATTCTTCCATACTCAAAAGAGATTTCTTCTTGAAGTTCTTCTAAATTATCTTTATTTTCTTCTATAAGTAAATCAAAAGCATCTCCAACATTTATTACTTCTTTAAACCTATGAGTCCATTCAGAAGACTCCTCATCCATATTTATATTGATTTTATGAATTTTATTTTCATAATTAAATCTATCATAGTCTTGTAAATAAGGATAAAGATATTTTAAAGAATCATTACTGTCTAGTTGAGTAACTTTTTTAGCTTTTTCATATGCCTTTTCATCTAATTTAAATTTCTTTCTATATTGAAGAGGCGTTAATTTATGATAGAATTTAAAATTCTTATTATAATATCTAGTATGAGAGAATCCGACCTCATCTGATATTTCAGAAATACTTAAATCACTATCTAAAAGTAACTTTATTGATTCTTCTACTCTTGTAAGATTAAGAAGGTCAGTAAAGCTATAACCAGTAGCATTTTTAATTTCGTGGGAAAGATAATCTGCGCTTAAAAATTCTTTTTTTGCTATTTCTTGAAGACTTATTTTATTATTATAGTTATTAAATATATATTTAGCTATTCTATGATAACGCTCTAACTGTTCTTCATTTTCTCTAAGTTCTTCTTTTTCATAGATTAAGTAGTGGAAATTATTGATTAAATGATATAATAAATCTATTAAATTATCTTCAATTTCCTCATCATAATCTTCTCTCTTTTGAATAGCCTCACATAGTATTATAGATAAAAATATTCTTAAATCATCATATTCTTCACTTTCTTGGGCACCTTCATCCGATGTATTTACATAGAAAAACATGTTTTCTATATCGCTATAGTATTTTTCAAAGAAGTTTGGATCTATGTGAAACATAAGAACCCTGTTATTTGGGTCATCAGAATAAATTCTGTGAGCTTCATCTATATTTATTATCTCAAGTTCTTTTTCTTCTATTTCATAAGTATCTGTATCTATAGTAATGTTTAATGTACCTTTAAGTACAAAAATTATCTCTATAGCATTATGCCAGTGGATAGGATATTCCTTAATGGAACAATAGGAAATAGAAACTGGCATATCTAAGGGATAACTAATGTGTTCTCTTCTCAAAATCTCACCTCATTCTCATATCTCCTAATATATATTATATCATATAATATATATTATAATAAAAAGAAAAAATACACTTTGACTTTCTTTGACCTTTGTATTATTATTTTATTAGAGTAAAAAATAAGAAAAAAAGTTTAAGAGGTGATCATATGAATATTGAAAAAATGACAAAAAGAGTACAGCAAAGCTTAAATGATGCCCATGTAGCTGCTGTAAAATTTAATCATCAAAATTTAGATGTTATTCATCTGTTTTATGCTCTTGTAAATGATAATGATGGATTAGTTCCTAACTTATTTGAAAAAATGAATGTAAATGTGAGTTTATTAAGAAATGAGTTAGATAAAATAATAGATAGAATGCCTAAAGTTTTAGGTAGTGGAGCGTCTACTTCAGGAGTATATGCAACAAGAAAAATAGAAGAGGTTCTTATTAAAGCAGAAGAATATGCTGATGAATTTAAGGATTCTTATATAAGTGTTGAACATGTTATGCTTGGTATTATGCAGATAGAATCAAAAGGACAAATAGGAGAAATACTAAAGAAGTTTAATATAGATAAAAATAGTTTTTTAAAGGTATTAAGAGAAATAAGAGGAAGTCAAAGAGTGGAATCTCAAGATCCAGAAGGAACTTATGATGCGTTAGCTAAATATGGAACTAACTTAGTAGACTTAGCTAAAAAACATAAGCTAGACCCTGTTATAGGAAGAGATGAAGAAATAAGAAGAACAGTAAGAATTTTATCTAGAAGAACAAAAAATAATCCTGTATTAATAGGTGAACCTGGAGTAGGTAAGACAGCTATAGTAGAAGGATTAGCAGATAGAATAGTTAAAGGAGATGTTCCAGAAGGATTAAAAGATAAAATAATATTCTCTCTAGATATGGGTGCGTTAATTGCTGGAGCAAAGTACAGAGGTGAATTTGAAGAAAGACTAAAAGCTGTTCTAAAAGAAGTTCAAAGTTCTGAAGGAAGAATAATATTATTTATAGATGAAATTCATACTATTGTAGGTGCAGGTAAAACAGAAGGGGCTATGGATGCAGGGAACTTGATTAAACCGCTATTAGCAAGGGGAGAGCTTCACTGTATAGGAGCAACTACTTTTGATGAATACAGACAGTATATCGAAAAAGATAAGGCATTAGAAAGAAGATTTCAACCTGTAATTGTTGATGAACCTACAGTTGAAGATACTATTTCAATCTTAAGAGGATTAAAGGAAAGATTTGAAATACATCATGGAATTAGAATACATGATTCAGCTATAGTTGCAGCAGCTAAGCTATCTCATAGATATATCCAAGATAGATTTCTTCCAGACAAAGCAATTGACTTAATAGATGAAGCTGGAGCTATGATAAGAAGTGAAATAGATTCTCTGCCAACAAAACTAGATATGATAAGAAGAAAGATATTTTTATTAGAAACAGAAAAAGAGGCATTAGGTAGAGAAAAAGATGCTGCGTCACAAGCTAGGGCAAAATCTATAGAAGATGAGCTTAAAGAATTAAAAAGTAAAAATGATGAAATGACTGCTAAATATGAAAAAGAAAAAGATCATATTACTGAAATAAGAAACTTAAAGAAAGAACTTGAGGATGTAAGAGGAAAAATTGAAAAATATGAAAGAGAATATGATTTAAATAAAGTAGCAGAATTACGATATGGATTAGTTCCGAATCTTGAAAAGAAAATAGAAGAAAAAGAAGCTCAAATGAAGGAAAACTACCAAGGCGCTTTATTAAAAGAAGAGGTTACTGAAAATGAGATTTCAGATATTGTTTCGAAGTGGACTGGAATACCTGTAACTAGATTAGTTGAAGGGGAAAAGCAAAAACTGTTGAGGCTTGAAGAGGAGCTTGGAACTAGAGTAGTAGGGCAAGAAGAAGCAATAAAATCAGTTACAAATGCAGTAATAAGGGCAAGGGCTGGACTAAAAGATGAAAATAAGCCAATAGGTTCATTTATATTTTTAGGACCAACAGGTGTAGGTAAAACTGAGCTAGCTAAAACATTAGCAAGAACTTTATTTGATTCTGAGGAGAATATAATAAGAATAGATATGTCAGAGTATATGGAGAAATATTCAGTATCTAGATTAATAGGAGCACCTCCAGGATATGTGGGTTATGATGAAGGGGGACAATTAACAGAAGCTGTAAGAAGAAAACCTTATTCAGTTATATTATTTGATGAAATAGAAAAGGCCCATGAGGAGGTATTTAATATATTTCTTCAAATTCTAGATGATGGAAGACTTACAGATAATAAAGGAAAAACTGTGGATTTTAAAAACACCATAATAATAATGACATCTAATATAGGAAGTTCTTATATCCTTGAAAATGGAGAGAACATGGTAACTAAAGAAGCAAAAGAGAAAGTTATGATGGAAATGAAAGCTAGGTTTAAACCAGAGTTTTTAAATAGAGTTGATGATATAATAACCTTTAATCCATTATCATCAGATAGTATAAAGCATATAATAGATATCTTCTTAGAAAAGGTTAGAAACAAGTTAACAGAAAGAAATATACACCTAGAAATAACTGATAAAGGAAAAGAGATTATAGCTAATGAAGGATATGATCCTATATATGGTGCTAGACCGCTAAAAAGATATATAGAAAATACTCTTGAAACAAATTTAGCTAGAAAGATAATAAGTGGAGAAGTATATGACGGAGTTAAAGTTATTATTGATGGAGAAGAGGATAATTTAAAGTTCACAGTAATTTAAAGAAACAGGGTTAATTATTTTAATAAAATAATTAACCCTGTTTAAGTATGTCAGACATATAATAGAATTTTTTTGCTTTTTCCTCATTTTCTTGAAGTTCAGATATTTTCCCAATTAAATGATATATTTCCCAATTTTGATTATCTATAGTTAAAGCTTTATTTAAAACTTCTTCAGCTTTTGGGTAATCCTCTTCTTCTATCAGTTTTTTAGATAAAGTTATATAAGAATTTAAATCTTTTTTTAATGTATCTTTTCTTAATACTTCTTCTAAAACTGCTTTGACTCTTTTAGTTGTAAATGGTTTTTGTAAGTAAGCAGCAGCACCGTATTTAGTACATTCTACAGCATTTTTTATAGTTCCAAAAGCAGTCATAACTATAATTGTCACAAAGCGATTATTTTTCTTTATTTGCTTTAATAACTCTGTTCCTGATACATTTGGTAGTTTAATATCTGTAAATATTAAATCTATATTTTCAGTGTTAAATATATTTAAAGCTTCTTCAGCATTTTTTGCCTCAAAAACAGTAAAACCCTCCATCTCCAAAAATGTCTTTAACATTTCTCTAATATTTTTTGTATCATCTACTACTAAAATCTTTTTCATAAATTTCCTCCTGTAATTGGTATGTTTACCTCAAATATACTACCTTCTCCTAGCTTACTTTCACATGAAATAGTTCCGCTATGCAATTCAATTATTTGTTTTGATAATGGGAGACCGAGCCCCGTTCCATTAGAAAGTTCATTTTCTCTATAAAATTTATCAAATATTTTAGGTATACTTTCAGGACTAATTCCTATACCAAAGTCCTTTATTGTAAGAATTACAACCTTTTTTCTATATTTTAATTTTATAATAATCTCTCCATATTGAAGAGAATATTTAATTGCATTGGAAAGTAAGTTATTTATAACCCAAAAGAACTTTTCCCTATCAATATTTAATAGAGGAATATTTTTATCTTTTTCAAAAACTATCTTGATATTTTTTGAAAGGGCAATAGTTATAAAGTTTCTTATAGAATTATTTATTATTTCGGATATATCGGTTGCTTCTAAGTTTAAATAATTTTGTTCATTTTCAAGTTCAGTTAATCTTAGAAGATTATCAATCATATCTAAAAGTTTCTGCGAGTCTTCTTGAAGTGTTTCAATTATTTTTCCACTTTCTTCTTCGTTTTTTATGATACTATCTTCTTCTAACATGGAAGCTCCCATCATAATAGAAGTAAGTGGTGTTTTAAGCTCATGAGATAAAGTGCTTATAAAATCAAATTTAACATGATCTAGTTTTTTGATTTTAGTTATGTCTTGAAAATATATAATGATTCCGTTTAAATCAGAATTCATGCTTATAATTGTGGATATTGATATGTTAAAGACATATTTTTCTTCATCAAAACTCATGATCTTAGTTTTTCCTTGAACTCTTTCTTTTTTTGATTCATATATAAAATCATATAAATCTTTATTAGGGATAAAATTTAAAATGTGCTCTCCAAGTATATTTTGTTCCTCAATATTAAAATAATTTTCACATGAGTTATTTACTAAAATACATTTAAAATTACTATCTAATACTATTAAAGGGTTTGATATACTTTTAACAATTGAAAGAGATTTGTTTTTCTCTTCAACTAATTGTCCTAAGGTTGAATTTTTAAATTCAACTATTTTATCGGACATATTTTTGAATTCCTTATATAATTCACCTATTTCATCTTCTGAATATACTTGTGATTCAAAGGAAAAGTTACCATCTTTAAAACTCTTTATAGCTTTATGCAAAGTGGATAAAGGAAGTAAAAGCTTGTTTAAATATCTGTTTGACACTATTAAACTAAAAACAACTGTAAATAAACATATAAAAAGTAATAAATTAAATGACAAACGAATTTCTTCTTGTGCATGAGTCATTTTAATAGTAAGAGCATCTTTATTAATATCATATAAAGCTTTTAAATGATCTTTTAACTTTATGTAATTAACTTGTATTTTATCATAATAATCTGTTAAATGTACACTAACGATTTCAGAAGTTTCTTTAGAGAAAATATCATCACATGAATTTAAATAAATTCTATAACTATTATATATTTCTTTTGTTATTTCTGGCTCTCCAGTTTCTTTTGCTCTACTTATTTGAAATTCGTAGCTATTAATAAAAGAATCCTCCATATTATAAAAATCCATTTTGTAAGAAGGATTTTGAGTAGCTATGTAATTTAATAAAGCTATATTTTGTTTTTCACTATAGTTTATCATATCGTTTATAGCAATTATGCTTTCAAAGTTATAAGTCATAAGTTCGTCCACAGATTTTCTTATATTAAATAATTTAAATATAGATAGAAAAATCATTAATCCATTTATTGCAATTAATGAAAATAAGAGAATTTTAAATTTATATTTTAAATTCTTCTTCAATATAACAGCTCCTTAAGGAAAGATTATTTCTATACTATTATAAGATAGAAAGATAAAATAAAAAAGGTGTTTTCCAATAGGAAAACACCTTAAAATTTATTATTGGATTGATTTTTCGTATTGTTCAACCATTCTCTTAACCATTTCTCCACCGATTGATCCGGCTTGTTTTGAAGTTAAGTCTCCGTTGTAGTCTTTTAATTGAACACCTAATTCACTTGCTACCTCATTTTTGAACTTAGAAAGTCCGTTTCTTGCCTCTGGTATTAAAGTTTTATTGTTTCTTGCCATAATAGTTTCCTCCTTTTATCCTTTATAGGATTTATAATTTTTTTTGTTTTTGCTAAGCTTTATTTGCTTTGCACTATTATTGTGTGCACAGATAAAATAAATAATCTATATAACTAAAGGCAATGGAGGAAAAGTGTACATGTATACCCATAAAAATGGAAAACTCTTTTTAATTAATAATTCTTATTAAGATTTTTTTTGATTTAAATTTTTAACAGAAACTATGCCATGTAGTGTATCAGCCTCTTTTACAGCGTTTATTATAGCTTTTTCCATAACTTTTGCAGCAAGTAAACCTACAACATTAATATCAGCTTCAATCTTATTTGTGCATAGTGAGAAGATTGTATCACCATCAAACATGGTATGAGCAGGTCTTATAGCTCTACCAAAACCATTTTGAGCCATTGTAGCTATTTTATTAGCTTGAGCTTTATTTAATTTAGCATTTGTAACTATAGCTCCAATAGTAGTGTTACCTGAAAAAACATTTTTTTGATTATCATATTGTGAAATCATAATCTTCTCTGTATTATCTAAACTTAATTTATCATCAGCTAAAACCCCTGCTATAAAGGAGTTTTTTTCAGAATCTAAAATATCTCCTAAAGCATTAACTGCGACTATAGCTCCAACTTGAAGCTCTCCAACTTGAAGAGCATAGGTTCCAAGCCCACCTTTCATGGAAAATGAAGGTCCTTTAATCTTACCTACAGTAGCACCCATACCAGCACCTATATTACCATTTATATCATCAAGATTTTGTTCAGAGTTTATGCAAGCCTCATATCCCATAGTTTTGTCAGGGCGAATACTAGAATCACCTATAACTAAATCAAAAAGTACAGCGCTACATACTATTGGAACTTTTGTAACACCTACATCAAACCCAATATTATTTTCTTCTAAATATTTCATTACTCCAGCAGAAGCATCTAAACCAAAAGCACTTCCTCCAGATAAAACAACCCCATGAACCTTATCTACAAATTCAACTGGATTTAAAAGATCAGTTTCTCTAGTCCCAGGTGAGCCTCCACGTACATCTACACCACCAGAAGCACCTTCAGGACATATAATTACTGAACAACCAGTAGCTGCATCTCTATTGTGAGCGTGACCTAATTTAATACCATCTATATCATTAAATTTAATTTCAAACATGTAAATCTCCTTATTACAAAGGCATCCAAGTATACATAATCTTGGATGCCATAAATTTTATATTAAATTTATATTCTAATTTTTTTTAAGGTAGTTATTACAGGGATAGCTATTAATGCAGAAATTATAGCTTCTGGAATACCATTAATAACTCCTGTTGTTAATAATACTTTTCCAACTGTATCAGGATTTATACCAACTGCTTCAGCAAATTTTGCTGCGTATAATATATAAGCTAGTCCTAAAACTAAGATAGTGTTAGTTAAAGTTCCAGCTAAAGCGGCAACACCTACACCAAGCTTAGGGAATTTCTTTTTAACTAAAGTATATACATAATAAGCAACTAAGCCGATTAATACTCTAGGTACTATTGCAATAATAGGATTCCAAAATAAAAATGATGTTGGAAGTGGATTTGCAAAAGCTTGATACATAGAAAATAATCCAAAACATAGTCCGACAGCAGCACCAACAAGTGGTCCTTCAATAATTGCACCTATTATTACTGGTATGTGCATGATAGTTGCTTTTACAGGTGGAATAGCTATAAAGCCAAGTCCTGTAAGTCCCATAAAGATAGTAATGCCTGTTAGCATTCCTGTTACTACAAGCTTTCTTACACTCATAGTAGTAGTTTTTCCTCTTTCCATTGATAAACCTCCGTTCTTATTCCTTTTATAGATATAATTCGGTTAAAGGAATTGAAATAAATTTAGTTCAGTTTCAAAATGAATACCGACAATTAAATTTTATCATCTTTATTCAGAAGTTCAAGAGAAAAATTGTTAAAAATTTATCTAAGTCATTATTTTTCTGCTGAAACCTAGTAAATAAGAGATGTAGAGGCAATAAAGAATATATATTCTGAAAATTTAAATATTATAAAATATCCTAGTTAAGTAATTGCTTTTTACATAAGGTTGGAATAAAATATTTAAGATGAATGATTTTAGTAGGTGAAAAGATGAAAGAAGAATTAGTTCCAATATATAAAAAAATAGCCTTAGACATTGCAAGTAAAATAGTAAGGGGAGAAATCCAAACAGATAAGAAAATTAGTGGGCGTTCTACCTTAGCTGGACTATACAATGTATCTCCAGAAACAATCAGAAGAGCAATAGCACTTTTGGAGGGAATGGAAGTAGTTAAAGCTAACCCAGGAAGCGGAATTCAGATATTATCAGTTACAAATGCAGAAAGGTTTATTTCTTCAAACCAAGATAGAAAGTACATATCCTCAATAAGAGAAGATATAGTTGAAATAATAAATACAAAAAATGATTTAGATAGAAGATTAGAAGAAAACTTAAATGAAATATATGACTATTTAGAAAGATTTAAAAGTATATCTCCTTTTTTGCTTATTGAGATACCTATAAAGAATACATGTAAGTTTTTAGAAAGAAGCGTTAATGATAGTAGGTTTTGGCAAAATACTGGGGCAACTATAGTAGCCTATAGAAGAAATAAAGAAATAATAGTATCTCCTGGTCCAAATTACACGTTTATAGAAGGGGATATTATAGTAGTAATAGGAAAAGATGATGTTTTTGAAAAGGTAAATGAATTCCTGTATGAGTAAAAATAACATAGTGATGTAAGGCAAAAAAGCTGTTAGATTTTATTGAAATAATAAAATTTAACAGCTTTTTACATTTAGAAAAGGGATATAGTGATTTGCAAAAGAAACAACTTTGTGATATCATAGAGTTGCTAGTTGGAGACAACTTACATTTATAAAAAAGTTGTCAGTTTAAAAGGGGGAAGAATATATGCTAGAATTTAAAAATGTTTCCAAAAGCTACGGGAAAACAAAAGTACTAAAGAATATAGATCTAACCATAAACACAGGAGAGTTGATGGTGCTAATTGGTCCTAGTGGATGTGGAAAAACAACTTTATTAAAGATGATTAATAAATTAATACCAACATCCGAAGGAGAAATATTGCTAAATAATACAGCAATTAAGGATATAGATACCATAGCTTTAAGAAGGAATATGGGGTACGTAATACAACAAACCGGATTATTTCCTCATATGACAGTAGGTGAAAATATAGCTTTAGTTCCAAAGTTATTAAAATGGGATGAAGAAAAAATAAAAGCTAGAACTGAAGAGCTATTAAATATGGTAGGACTAGAGCCACAAAAATATATAGATAGATATCCAAGAGATTTAAGTGGTGGTCAGCAGCAAAGGGTAGGAGTAGCAAGAGCCTTTGCAACAAATCCAGAAGTAATACTTATGGACGAACCATTTAGTGCACTTGACCCTATTACAAGAGCACAATTACAGGAAGAGCTTTTTAATATACAACAAGAGTTTAAAAAGACAATAGTGTTTGTTACTCATGATATGGATGAGGCAATAAAAATAGGAGATAGAATCTGCATAATGAAGGATGGAGACATACTGCAGTTAGATAAACCAGAAAATATTATTAAAAATCCAGCAGAAGGATTTGTAGAAGAGTTTATAGGAAAAAGCAGAATATGGAACAATCCTGAAATGATAAAGGCTACAGATATAATGATAGAAGAGCCTGTAGTATCTAATAAAGCAAGAACTCTATTCCAAGCGCTTGAGTTAATGAGAGGTAAAAAAGTAGATTCTCTACTACTAGTAAATAAAGAGAGAGAGCTTGAAGGTATAATAACCATGAAATCCATAAGAATAAATCAAGATAAAGAATTTGTGGAAGAAGTTATGGAAAAGGATATAATATCAGTATCTAAGGATGCCTCAATAATAGAGATATTAGAAACTATGAATGAAAAATCTATTGGGTATGTACCAGTAGTTGAAAATAAAAAGTTATTAGGATTAATAACCAAATCAACATTGGTATCAGTACTATCGAATCAATATTTAGAGTAGGGGGAATATCTTATGAAGGCATTTATAGATTTTGTAATAAGTAGAAAAGATCAAATTATAAGTTTAGTAATTGAGCATATACAGCTTACTTTTATAGCAGTTCTTTTAGCTATAATAATAGGTGTACCATTAGGAATATTTATAACTAGAAAGCGTTCTTTGGCAAAGCCTATAATTGGATTTGCTAATTTAGTTCAAGCAGTACCAAGCTTAGCCCTATTAGGATTTTTAATTCCTATACTTGGGATTGGATCTAAGCCTGCTATATTAATGGTACTACTATATTCACTTTTACCTATACTTAAAAACACCTATGCAGCAATAAATAACTTAAACAAAGATACTATGGAAGCTGCAAGAGCAATGGGAATGACCAAAACAGAGATGTTATTAAAGGTTGAATTACCACTATCACTTCCCTTAATAATGGCAGGTATTAGAATATCAGCAGTTACAGCTGTAGGGTTAATGACTATAGCAGCCTTTGTTGGAGGCGGAGGTCTTGGATACCTAGTATTCTCAGGTGTACAAACTGTTAATTCAAATATGATTTTAGCAGGTGCAATTCCAGCCTGTATACTTGCTTTAGTCATAGATTTCTTAATAGGTAAGATAGAAGATGTTGTTACTCCAGAAGGAATAGCTGTAGATAATACTATTAAAAATAGAAAGCTAACTAAAAAAATATTAGCTGTTACATGCGGAGTATTGACTTTAGTTATATTATTTAATTTTTCAAAAACAATGTTTGTAAATAAAGATAAAATTGTAATAGGTTCTAAAAACTTTAATGAGCAGCTAATATTAGGTAATATGGTAGCAACACTTATTGAAGAAAATACAGATATAGAAGTAGAAAGAAAAATGAATTTGGGCGGTTCATCTATAGCATTTAATGCCTTAAAAGCTGGTGGAATTGATATGTATGTAGAATATACAGGAACAGCCTTAGTTAACATACTTGGAATGGAAAGTACAAGCGATAAGGATATAGCTTATAATACTGTTAAAGATGAATTTGAGAAGAACTATGGGTCAACTTGGCTTGAACCATTAGGTTTTAATAATACTTATACACTTGCAGTTAAACAAGAAACAGCAGATAAATATAATCTTAATTCCTTCTCTGATTTAGCTAAAGTAAGTGGTGAACTTAGGTTAGGTTCAACTATGGAATTCTTGAATAGAGAAGATGGATATTTAGGACTTCAAAAGACATATAACATGAACTTTAAAGATACAAAGGGAATAGATGGAGGTTTAAGATATACCTCTATACAATCAAATGAATCAGACGTAATAGATGCTTTCTCAACTGATGGATTACTGGAAGGCTTTAAGTTAAAAGTTTTAGAAGATGATAAACACTTTTTCCCACCATATGATGCAGTTCCAGTTGTAAGAGAAGATACTTTAGAAAAATACCCAGAGCTAAAACCATTAATAAATAAGTTAGCAGGGGTGTTAACAGAGGAAAAAATGAGAAGTTTAAATTATAAAGTTGATGAAGAGAATATGGATCCAGATGCAGTTGCAAGAGAGTTCTTAAAAGAAAATAATTTAATTTAGATGAAAAGTTGTAGAACTAGTTATATAATAGTTCTGCAACTTTTTTTGCTTTTTGAGCCATTGAATACAGCTAAAGAGCTTAGGTAATAATAAGAATAAAGAATATTAAATTAGTGAGAGGTAAATATGGACAATAAAGAAGTGTTTAATAAAATTGAAAAATATCTTTTGGAAGAAGAAAAACCATCAAATAAGCTTAATGAATTAATTGCATCTAAAGAAATAGATGACACATCGTTTAGTATAATACGAGAACTAATGGATATACCTCAAGAGCCTAAATATCATCCAGAGGGAAATGTGTGGAACCATGTTATGTTGGTTGTAGATGAGGCGGCTCTGCTTAGAGAAAAGAGTACAGATAAAAGAGCCTTTATGTGGGGAGCTTTGTTACATGATATAGGAAAGATTAAAACAACAGTCAAGAGAAAAGGGAGATGGACGTCTTATGATCATGATACAGTAGGTGCAGAGATGGTTATAAGATTATTAAGAGAAGTTGAGGATGACCAGGATTTTATAGATAAAGTTAGTAAGTTAGTAAAATATCATATGCATTATCTTTATGTTGAAAAAAATCTTCCTTTTGGGAACCCAAGAAAACTTGTTGAAGAAACTTCTGTAGAAGAGATTGCCTTATTATCTTATGCAGATAGATGTGGTAGAGGAAACTTATCAAAAAAAGATAGAGAAGAAACAAAAGAGGCTATAGACCGATTTAGAGATAAACTAAACAACATGTGGAGTTTATGTTAATATATTAAATTATAAAACAAGCATTTACATATAAAGTTATAAGATGTATAATGTACCAAAATAGAATAATTTTTTGCTAGGGGTGCCTTTTGGCTGAGAGGAATTGATATTCTAACTCTAAGAACCTGACGTGGTTAGTACCACCGTAGGGAAGCAGATTTATAAGTGTATACACATAGTATCTACTTTTAGAAAACTTTAGGCTTCCTTCGGGAAGTCTTTTTTTATTGCATAGGAAAGTGTATTCTTCCTATGCAATAAAAATGCAAGGGGTGCAGGGGAGGTTGTGCTCCCCACCTCTTAAGGAGGGCATAAAGATTAATAATCTTTATGTACCAGCAAAGCTTGGCTAAGAGGGCAAGACACGCAGTGTCGTCGAAGGGTTAAAGACCTAAATGGTCTTTAACGGGTTTACCCAGGCCTGAAAGGACATAGGGTTCCCTAGCGAAGTGGCGGAGCCACTTTTTTATGATAATTTGACTGGTTGACTACTTGGCCGGTTGACCGGTCAAGTAGTCAACCGGTCAGGTTCAAGATATATAAATAAAGTTAGAGGAGGTGATAGAATGCAGGTTAATGGAAAAGAATATGCACTTAAAGAGCGTAGAAGTTTAATTGACTTACTTAGAGATCTTAATGTAGATCCAAATAGAATTGTAGTAGAAATTAATTATGAAATAGTTAATAGAGAAGACATTGAAGGCAGATTATTAAATGAAGATGATTCTATAGAAATAATTAGTTTTATGGGCGGAGGCTCAAAATAAAATTATTAAATGAGGAGTTTTAAAATGGATAAATTAGTTATAGCAGGTAAAGAATTAGATAGCAGATTATTAATTGGAACAGGAAAATATTCATCAAACAAATTAATACCAGAAGTAGTTAAAGCATCAGGTGCAGAGGTTATTACGTTAGCTATAAGAAGGGTAGATTTTGATAACAAAGAGGAAAACATACTAGAACATATTCCTAAAGATATGGTGTTACTTCCTAACACTTCAGGAGCAAGAAATGCTGAGGAGGCAATAAGAATAGCTAGGATAGCTAAGGCTATGGGCTGTGGAAATTGGATAAAAATCGAAGTTATATCAGATTCAAAATATTTAATGCCAGATAACCTTGAAACCTTAAAGGCTACAGAAGTTTTAGCTAAAGAGGGGTTTGTAGTTTTACCATACATGAATCCAGATATATATTTTGGAAAAATGATGATTGAAGCAGGTGCAGCAGCTGTAATGCCTCTAGGTGCACCAATAGGATCAAATAGAGGGATTAAGACAAAAGAAATAATAAAAATAATGATAGAAGAAATAAATGCCCCAATTATAGTAGATGCTGGTATAGGGAAGCCATCTCATGCAGCAGAAGCAATGGAAATGGGAGCGGCAGCTTGTTTAGTTAATACAGGAATAGCTTCATCAGATGATCCAGTACTTATGGGAGAAGCTTTTAAATTGGCTATAAAAGCAGGCAGATTATCCTACTTAGCTGGAGCTGGACACGTATCAGATTTTGCAAAGGCATCATCTCCATTAACAGGATTTTTAAAGGTAGGCGATAGAAATGAATAACTATAGTAGTTATGAAGAGGTAGTAGATAGTTATAAAGATTTTGATTTTGATGAATACTTTTCTAAGGTGACTATAGAGGATGTTAGAAAAAGCATCTATAAGGATAATTTATCACCAAAGGATCTTTTAAATCTTCTTTCACCTAAGGCTGTAGAGGTCTTAGAAGAAATAGCTCAAAGAGCTAATAAATTGACTAAACAGTATTTTGGAGGAGCGGTTTTACTTTACACTCCTTTATATTTAGCTAACTACTGTGTTAATTTATGTGCTTACTGTGGCTATAGTGCTAAAAATAAAATAAAAAGAAGAAAGCTAACTATGGAAGAAATAGAGGTTGAAGCTAAAGCTATATCAAGTCAAGGGTTTAAGCATATATTGATTCTTACTGGGGAAAGCGAGTACCATAATCCAACTGAATATATAGTAGAGGCTACAAAGATTTTAAAGAAATACTTCCCATCTGTATCTATAGAAATATATCCAATGAATGAAGAGAGTTACAGAAAAGTAGTAGAAGCAGGAGTAGATGGACTTACAGTATATCAAGAAGTTTATAATAAAGAAATTTATAAAAAGGTGCATATAAAAGGACCTAAAAGCAATTACAGCTTTAGAATAGATGCTCCAGAAAGAGGAGCAAAAGCTGGAATGCGAACTTTAGGAATAGGTGCACTGCTTGGACTAGAGGACTTTAGAAAAGAAGCATTTTTTACAGGATTACACGGAGATTATTTACTTAAAAAATATCCAGAGGTAGACATAGCTTATTCCTTTCCTAGGATAAGACCCTGTGTTGGTGGATATGATGATATTCTTCCTTTAAGTGATATGGACTTAGTACAAGCTATATTAGCCATGAGAATATTTAAACCTACAGCTTCCTTAAATATTTCCACAAGAGAAAGCGGAGAGCTAAGGGAACACTTAATACCTTTAGGGGTTAATAAGATATCAGCAGGAGTTTCTACTCATGTTGGAGGACATTCCTCTGATGTAGAAGTTGGTGAAGAACAGTTTGAGATATCGGATGGAAGATTTGCAGTAGAAATAAAAAATATGCTTATAAATAAAGGTTATCAACCAATATTTAAGGATTGGGAAACTATATAAATTTTTAGGAGGGCGTATATATGAATTACACTACTCAAATGGATGCAGCAAAAAAAGGAATCATAACAAAAGAGATGGAAATAGTAGCGGAAAAAGAGAAGATGAATGTTGAGGAGCTAAGAAGGTTAGTTTCTGAAGGTAAGGTAGCAATACCAGCTAACAAAAATCATAAGAACATATCTCCAGAAGGTGTAGGACAAGGGCTTAGAACTAAGATAAATGTTAATTTAGGTATATCAAAGGACTGTTGTGATTTTGATCAAGAGTTAGAAAAGGTTAGAATTGCAATTGATATGAAGGCTGAAGCTATAATGGATCTTTCTAACTATGGAAAAACAGAGGGGCTTAGAAGAAGAATAATAGAAATGTCTCCAGCTATGATAGGAACAGTGCCTATTTATGATGCAGTAGGATTTTATGACAAAGAACTTAAGGATATAACAGTTGATGAATTTTTTAGAGTTGTAGAGAAACATGGAGAGGATGGAGTTGACTTCATTACAATTCATGCTGGATTAAATAGAGAATCAGCTAATACTTTTAAGAGGAATAAAAGATTAACCCATATAGTTTCAAGAGGAGGTTCTTTATTATTTGCATGGATGGAACTAAATAATAAAGAAAATCCCTTCTATGAACATTATGATAGGTTATTAGATATATGTGAAAAATATGATATGACCATATCCCTAGGCGATGCATTAAGGCCAGGTTCAATAAATGATGCCACAGATGCTTCTCAAATTAAAGAATTGATAACTTTAGGAGAATTAACAAAAAGGGCTTGGGAGAGAAATGTTCAAATCATTGTAGAAGGACCAGGACATATGGCTATTAATGAAATTGAAGCTAACATGCTACTACAGAAAAAATTATGCCACGGAGCTCCATTTTATGTTTTAGGGCCATTGGTTACTGATGTAGCACCAGGTTATGATCATATAACCTCAGCTATAGGAGGAGCTATTGCAGCAACCTATGGAGCAGACTTTTTATGTTATGTAACTCCAGCAGAACATCTAAGACTTCCAAATCTTGAAGATATGAAAGAAGGAATTGTAGCTTCAAAAATAGCTGCACATGCGGCAGACATTGCAAAAGGCATAAAAGGGGCTAGGGAATGGGATAACAAAATGAGTAAGGCAAGAGCTGATATAGATTGGGAAGAGATGTTTGATTTAGCTTTAGAGCCAGAAAAGCCTAGGAGATACAGAGAAGAATCTATGCCAGAACATTCAGATTCCTGTACAATGTGTGGAAAGATGTGTTCTATGAGAAATATGAAAAGAATTCTTGAAGGTAAGGATATAAATATCTTGAGAGAAGATGCTTAAATTATGAAAATATATTTAATAACTAATAGAAAACTCGTAAGTAATGAAGAGGAGTTCTTACAAGTAATTAAAGAATGCTCAGAAAATGGAGTAGATAATATAATACTAAGAGAAAAAGATTTAGGTTTTGATGCTTTAGTTAAGTTAGGGAATAAGGTAAAAGAAGTTATAGATGAAAATAAGACAAAACTTATCTTAAACTCAAATATAGAGGGTGGAATAAAACTTAAGGCTTACGGAATACAGCTACCATTTCAAGTGTTTATGGAGCAGGATAATAAGCTAATTTATAGTTTTAAAGAAGTAGGTGTTTCAGTTCATAGTTTAGAAGAGGCTATTGAAGCTGATAAAAAAGGGGCTAGTTATGTTTTGGTTTCTCATATATTTAACACTGAATGTAAAAAGGGATTAGAACCAAAAGGAGTAGACTTTATTAGTAAGGTTAAAAAAGAGGTTTCTTGTAAAGTTGTAGCTTTAGGAGGGATATTGCCAAAAAATGTTAAAGAAGTTAAAGATACAGGGTGTGAGGGAATATCTGTAATGAGTACTTTGATGAGAAGTAAAGATATAAAAAGTACTTTAAAAGAATATAGAGTATAGACACAAAACAACCTGGAATTGTTAATAAAGATAACAATCCTAGGTTGTTTTGTTTAAGAATTCTAAATAAAATAAGCTGTGATTATTTTTTAATACCAAACATATTTCTCAAAAGAGATACTCTCCTAAAGACTTCATAAGTAATCATTGTTAATATAAAGCTTCCTAAAATTATAAAAATAACTTGTGCAGAGATTGATGTAAATAATTTTAGTGAGTAATAACCTACTAATATTACATAAGATTGATGAAAAATATAAATAGGAAAAGAAGCTTTAGAAAAATACTTAGTAATGTTATTTGAGAAATTTAAATAATATTTTCCCATACCGATAATTCCCAAGATTCCAATCCAAGCAATAATTCTAATAAAAATATCATGAAATATTCCAATATTAACCTTCCAAAGGTATATAATTAATAGATTTAGTGTTGTTAATATAATAAAGCTTATAAATAAAATAAACCTATTGTTTTCAAGTTTTTCTTGAATAATATCCTCAGATAATACCACATACCCTAACATAAATAGAGCAAAAAATTCTCCTATACTTTTACCACCTATATCTAAGATTAGTGACATAAATAAAGGAAATATAAATAAAGGAATCAATCCAATAACTGATAGATTAGCAATCTTCAATTTAATATTGCTTTTATCATATTTAGCCACAATAGGAATAGCTAAAAGTGAAATGATAAATAAATAGAAAACAAACCATAGATGAGCAGGAGTAAAACCACCAGTATATCCACTTAGGTCAGTTGGTTTTGTGAAAAATAATATATATTGATAAAAATAATTTCCTGTGTAACCATTGTGAAATTTTTCAGCGAAAAATGTTTGAATAGGAACTAGAAATAAAATTCCATAAAGAAGAGGATTTAATAATTTTGATCTTCTTTCATTTATAAACTCTTTAGGAGTTCTTTTCTTAAGTGCATAGTTAGAACTTATTCCCGCTATAACAAATAATAAAGGCATAAACCAAGGAGAAGTACCTTGGATAAAGGCACTTAAAATAGATACACCAGAACTTTTAACATAAAAGTTTTCACCCCAGTTATTATAAATCATGAAAGTGTGATAAGGGAAAAGTAATAGAATACTTATCCATCTTATATTATCAAAAAAGTATTTTCTCATGTATTTCCTCCTTGTTATGTGAATAAGATTTATCCATGTAGATTGTTTTTTGATAGATTATCTTTGTTTTTTAACTTAGTACCAAGATAAATTGCATAAGCTGCATATAGTATATCTAGGACTATAAGGGTAGGGGTTTCATCGATATTAGTATTTGTCATCATAGCTAATGCATCATATATAAAGTGGAAAGCGATAAGTGGAATAATATTAAACTCAATAGCTATAAGTTCTGATAAAATAAGACCAATTAGAAATGCATTTATTACTTGAAGTATAACATTTAGTATATTAACATTGCTAAATGCATTTGCCATATGAAGAATTCCAAAAAGTACTGAAGAGAAAACTATATAAAAGCTTGTACTTTTTGATTTTAACTTTTCTTTAATAATTCCTCTAAATAAGGATTCTTCAGTGAATCCAACAAAAAAAGTAAATAATATTATAGTTAGTATGTCCATTAAAGTTAATTTAAAATTAAGTCCACCCATTATTGGTTGAACTAATGCAATAATTAATAGAGGAATGTAATATAGTACTTTTCCTGTGTTAGAAAGATTGAGTTTCTTAAATCCAAACAATTTTAAAGACTTTTCTTTACTTGTCATGTTAATTATAAGTATAATACCCATTATTAAATATGCGCTTGTTTGAGTAATCCTTGTAGCAATATCACTAAGTTCAAGAATTACTGATATTGCTGACGCAACACTAACTAGGAAGGTTAATGCGACTCCCCATATAATTGAAGATAGGATGGGTTTTCCTGCTGATTTTTTTTGTTTCATAAAATTAAGTCTCCTTTTAATATATATTTTTTATAATTTAACTATATAATTTAGTGCTTACTTATCTAAAAATCTTCCCATTATTATAGTGTTATGATATTTTCCATCTTTATGAATACGGTCATTTATAAGAAGTCCTTCTCTAGTAAAACCAAATCTTTTATACATTTGAATTGCTTTTTCATTTGATTCAACAACAGTTAGAGTGATTTTATTAACTTCTGAAGAGTCCATATATTTAAGCATATTTTCTATTAATATTTTACCTATCCCATAACCCCAGTAATCTTTTAATATACATATTCCAAACTCAGCTTTATGCCTAAACCTTGATAAGGTATTACCAGCGCATCTTAAAAATCCTACAATTTGTCCTTCTACTTCTGCAAGTAGAAATAAGCTTGTATTAGAAGCGTTATCTTCATCAATTATTTTTTCAAAGTCATCTTTAGTAAGTAAGTTTTCACCCGCTTCTCTATCCAGGAATTCAGTTTCTCCATCTATTTTAACTCTTAAAGAAGATAGCTTTTCGGCATCTGATATTCTTGGACAACGAAGAGTCCAAGTAAGATTCTTGTGAGTAATTGCTTTATTTTCTATAAACATTATTAGCCCCCTAAATTATTAGAAAATGTTGTCTAGTTTATCTGAATAGAATGATATGGCTTTTTTATAATTTTTTATATTTTCATCAGAAGAAGTTTCAGCCAAGTTTTCTAATAAAATTTTCATAGCTTCTGAATGTTCATTTAAATTATATAAAGTCATAGAGTAAAAGATTTGAATACTTCTGTCATGAGGGAATTTATCTAAACCGATCTTAAGAGTAGCTTTAGATTTTTCATACTCTCCTATAGTTCTATAGGTACTGCCTAAACCTAAAATTGCGCCTTGTAAATCTTCCCCTTCAAGACCAAGTGAAATGGCATTTTCGTAATATTTTACAGCTTCTTTTTCTAGTTCTAAAACATCGAAGCTCCAAGCACATTGATAATTTATAGTAGGATTATCTGGATAAGAATTAACAAGAAGAATTAAAAGTTCGTTTGACTCTTGTAGTTTACCTTGTCTTCTTAATTCTATTGCAATATCTAAATCGCTCATATGCATCATACCTTTCTATGACTATAGATCAGCAAATATCTCATGAATATTTCCATCAGGATCTGAAAATAAGGCTGTTCTTTGATTCCAAGGCATATTTTCTGGTTCATGTATAGGTGTTGCGCCAAGAGAAATTAATTTCTTAAAAGATTCATCAACATCAGTAGGGTTATCACATGGAAAAGCTAACTCAAAAGACTGACCAGTAACTTTTTCTTTATACCTGCTGCTATGACTAAACATAACCTCTCTAGTACAAATAGCAAATCGTGCTCCTGGATTTTCAAATTCTACATAGCTATCAAGTTCATTTTTAATTTTAAAACCAAGAACTTCGTTGTAAAAATTTTTCATTTCTTTAAAGTTATCTGTCCAAATTGTAATAAGATTAATTTCTGATTTCATAACAGACCTCCTATATTAATTAATATACAAATTGTACCATACACTGCGATACTGTAGAAGAATTTTTAAGTTTCATTAAAATTATTTTAAAATCTACCTTCATATATAAAACTATATATCTATATAACTATATATAGTTTCCATGCGGGTTAAGGCGCATTTATCTAGTTTTTTAGTAAATCTCATTGAGAAAATTTTGGTAGAATGATATAAGTGGCTATGACAATTTCGTATATAGGGTAAAAGGAGGGGATAGTGTGGAGGATAAGGAAATAGTCCAAAAGATTATTGAAAAAGACCCTAAAGCTATAGAAGATTTAATAAATAAATATGGGAAACTAATTTTTGGTGTAATTAATAAGATTCTAAACTCTTCTAATGAAAGATGGGAGATTGAAGAATGTTTTAATGATATTCTTATGACTTTGTGGAAGAATATGTATCTTTATAAAGAGGAAAAAGGTAAACTTATTAACTTTATTATTTCAGTTGCTAAGTTTAAAGCTATAGATTATAAAAGAAAGATTCAGAAAAAAAATAATGTTATTGAACTTAAAGAAGAGGTATTAAGGAAAGAAGAGTTTCAAGATGAGCTTGATATAAATGATCAAGAGGGATTTTATAACTTAATAAAAGAGTTAAAGGAAAAGGATAAAGAGATATTTATAAGAAGATATCTTTTAGATGAATCTATGGAAAAGATATCAAAAGATTTAAACCTATCGAAAGAGTATATTTATAATAAACTTTCCAGAGGAAGAAAGAAAATCAAAGAAAGATTGGAGGGGATTTAGATGTTAGAAGCGGAATTAATAAATGAACTTAATGGAATAGAGTATAGCAACGAAGAAATAGATGATTATTTAAATTGGGCAGAAATAAGTGAAGATGAACTTAATAAAATAAGTGGAGATATACAGACTAAACTTGCTAGAAAAGCGCTTAGAGAATGTGGTGAATTTATTGGAAGCACTATGGAAAAAGGTGAATACACAGAAGCGGTAATAAAAGGAACAGATAGAGATGCTATAGTGTACTCTGCTTTTTTAGGTATGTTTATGCCAGGAGCCTTCTTACTTTCAGGTGACTATTCTTTTGGATATATTATGTTTATTACCAATAAAAGATTAAT
This sequence comes from Clostridium sp. UBA1652, assembly GCF_002320975.1. NCBI lineage: Bacteria > Bacillati > Bacillota > Clostridia > Eubacteriales > Clostridiaceae > Clostridium > Clostridium sp. UBA1652. Next base: position 108,304 of record NZ_DCLI01000036.1, on the reverse strand, counting down.
AGTAGTAAATTCTAATTACTTTAACAAAGCTTTGGGAACTAGAATTTATACAAGAGAAGAAATAAAAAATATAAGATTTAAAAGAGTTTTGGATAGATCAAAGAAAGGTTTGATTAAAAATTTCTTAAAGAATATAATTACAACTCCTGGAGGATTTGTTTCTGTGCTATTTAGTATAGGGGTATTCTCAGATAGATTTTTTAGTTTATATGATTTTGAAGTAGATTTTTATGCAAAGCTTGTTATTAAGTTGGCAGCTGTTATAGCTTTGATAATAAGTGGAATAGAACCAGATTTAGAAACAGAAGCTATAATAACCATGAAAGATGGAAAGAAATATGATTTTCTTGTAAGAAACGCAAATTATAAAGAGATTTTACGATATCTTAAAAAGCTTTCTAATAATATAAGAATGTAGAATGTTTACAAATAAAAAACACTTGTATTCTATGAGGGGACAGGGTATAATTTTTTTAACGTAATTGTTATATCATGTAAACTTGGGGTGATTTAAATGTTATTTAAAAGTACAAGAGGATTAGAAAGTAATTTATCCTCGTCAGAGGCTATATTAAAAGGAATTGCAAGGGATGGAGGGCTATTTGTTCCTGAGAGTTTTCCAGAGGTTTATTCAAAGTTAAAGGGGAAAACAAATTATAATTATGAAGAATTAGCTGAAATAATTATAGGGCAATATTTTACTGACATAACGAGTGAAGATTTAAAAGAGGCTATTAAAGATGCGTATACTGGTAGATTTAATGTTGAAGTTAAAAATGGGTTTTTAGAATTATATCATGGACCAACTTCTGCTTTTAAGGATGCAGCACTTTTGTTTCTTCCTCAAATAATGAAAAAAGCTAAAAAAGTAATTAATTTTAATAAGGATATAGTAATTTTAACTGCTACATCAGGAGATACTGGTAAAGCTGCTTTAGAAGGCTTTAAGGATGTAGACGGGTTTAAAGTAGTTGTATATTATCCAAAAGATGGAGTCTCAGAGGTTCAAGAAAAGCAAATGAGAACTCAAAAAGGGGATAATGTTTATGTAGTAGCTATAGAAGGTAATTTTGATGATGCACAAAGAGGAGTAAAAACTATATTCAGTAATAGTGGATTAAAGGAAGAACTAGATATAAATAATATAGCACTTTCTTCTGCAAATTCTATAAATATAGGTAGACTAGTACCACAAATAGTTTATTACTTTTATGGGTATTTTAAACTTATAGAGCAGGGAGAGATAAAAGAAGGAGAAAAAATTAATGTAGTTGTACCTACAGGAAATTTCGGAAATATTTTAGCTGCTTACTATGGAAAACAGATGGGACTTCCTATAGATAAGTTTATATGTGCATCTAACGAAAATAATGTATTAACTGACTTCTTTAAGGAAGGGGTTTATGATAAAAATAGGGAACTTGTATTAACAGAATCTCCTTCAATGGATATTTTAGTGTCTTCAAATCTTGAAAGACTTTTATTTGAAATAGCGGATAGAGATAGCAGCTTAGTTAAAGACTTAATGGATTCGCTGCAGAAGGATGGAAAGTATTCTATAACTAATTCTATGGAAGAAAAGTTAAAAGATTTTTATGGAGATTTTTCAGATATAGAAGAGGTGTATGAAGTTATAAGAGATGTTTATGAAAAAGAAAACTATCTAATGGACACACATACTGCAGTTGCTTATAGTGTTTATAAAAAATACGTACAAAAAACAGGTGACGATAAAAAAGTATTAATTGCATCTACTGCAAGTCCATTTAAGTTTAATAGGAGTATAATCAATGCTTTGGGAATAGAAGCTGGAGATAAGGACGATTTAGAACTGTTAAATACTTTATCAGAAAAAACCTCATTAGAGATACCAAGTGCTCTAAAAGAGCTTAGAGAGCTTACAGTGGTGCATGACTTAGAGTGTGAAGCTGATAAAATGGAAGATATCCTTAAGAAGATATTAAAAGTAGGTGAGTAGTATGGTTAAGGTTAAAGTACCTGCCACTTCTGCAAACCTTGGGGCTGGATTCGATTGTATGGGGTTAGCCTTCGAACTTTTTAATGTGTTTGAATTTCAAGAGATTAAAGAAGGCTTAGAGTTTGAGGGAGTAAAAGAAGAGTATTGCAATAAAGATAATATCATATATGAAGCCATGATGTTATGTTTTAATAGAGCAGATTATAAGCCTACTGGACTTAAGATAAGTATTTTAGAAGAGAATATTCCGATTTCAAGAGGTCTTGGAAGCAGCTCTAGCTGTATAGTTGGGGGGCTTTTAGGGGCAAATGAACTTATGGGTTCTCCCTTCAACTTAGAGGAACTTTTTAATATGTCTGTAGAAATAGAAGGGCATCCAGATAATGTAGCGCCAGCTTTTTTTGGAGGAATTGTAGTTTCTTCTATGGAAGATGGGAAAGCTTATTATAATAAGGTGGATATAAAAGAGGGAATAGAATTTTTATCATTTATTCCAAGTTTTACTTTATCTACAGAGAAGGCAAGAAGAGCACTTCCAGCTACAATACCATTTAAGGATGGGGTTTATAATGTTGGAAAAGCTGCTCTTACTTTAAGTTGTTTCTATTTAGGCAATTATGATATGCTAAAGTATGCTTGTAAGGATAAACTTCATGAACCATATAGAAGTAAACTTATACCTAACTTTGAGGAGATAACTAAAGAAGTTTTGGATTTGGGAGCATTATGTGTTTTTTTAAGCGGAGCAGGTCCAACTATTATGAGTATAGTTAAGAAAGAGGATAATACCGCTAAAGATAAAATAAAGGCTCATATGATTAAGTTTGAAAAAGAGTGGTCAGTTGTAACACTTAAGGAAAACAATATAGGGGCCGAAATAATTAAAGGGTGAGTTAAGATGAATAGTAATTATATACTTGTGGATAAGAGGGTTTTGCCAGAAGTATTTGAAAAGGTATTAAAGGCAAAGAGATTATTAAAAGATGGGAAAGTTAAGGAAATAACTGAGGCTGCTAAGATAGTTGGAATTAGTAGAAGTGTATATTATAAATATAAGGATTATGTTTTTGAATTTGCAGAAAGTAGTCATGGAAGAAAGTTTACTTTTAATATGATTATTTCTCACAAAAAAGGAGTTCTTTCAAGTTTATTGAATTTTTTAACTGAAAAAGGTGGAAATATACTAACAATAGATCAAGGAATTCCTATAAACAATCTAGCGAATGTAAGTATTACCATGGATATAACTTCTTTAGAAGGGGATGCAACAGACCTTTTAGAAGATTTATACTTGGTAGATGGAGTAGAAAAGGTAGATTTTGTCGCAATGGAATAAATTTAAGAAGTAATTAAGAATTTAAGAAGATATATTTAAGAAAAGTACGATAAGATATAATCATAAACTTAAAACGGAGGACTATCAATGAAAAATATATTGAAAAATCATTGGGGAAAACTTCTTACAGGTATGATTATTATTGTACTTTCTTTTTATGGATTTATTTATAGAGAGAGTTTAGCTCAAGCAATAAACTTAATGAAAGATCCGAAAGCAATTAGTTTATATATAGAAAGTTATGGTCACTTTGGAGTGTTAATGTTTATTTTACTTCAAGTCACTCAAGTAGTTATATTCTTTATACCAGGGGAAGTCACCCAGGCAGCTGGAGGATATATTTTTGGAACATTTCTTGGAACACTATATTCTATTATAGGAATAAATTTAGGTTCAGCAGTATTATTTTTTGGAACAAGAAGGTTTGGGAATTCTTTAGTGGATAAAGTTGTACCTGAAAAGTTAAAACGACCATTTGAAAAGCTTTTAAATGCTAAGAAGATAAACTTAATAGTATTTTTAATATATTTAATTCCAGGAATACCTAAGGATAGTTCAGTATTTTTATGTGCTCTATCTAGAATCAGTTTTAAAGATTTTCTAATCTACTCAACACTTGGAAGAATGCCAGCATTAGTTATATCTTCTTTTTATGGAGCTAATATAGCTACAGGGAACATGCACATTATAATAATTTTATCCGTTATAATGGTAGTAGGTTTAGGAATATGTATGATGTTAAAGAAATTTTTTATGGAAAAACTAGCAAAAATAAGTTAAATAGATTAATTAAAAATCCATTATGATATATTCATAGTGGATTTTACCTATTTTAAATGAAACTTACCTTTGACATAATGAAGGTTTTTAATTAATCTTGTATTAGAGTCTTTTTAAGGAAGAGAGTAATATAGAGAAAGGGTGATAGGAGTGAGTATATATTTTGATAACGCAGCAACTACTCCACCTACAGAAGAAGTTATAGAATCAATAGTAGTAGGAATGAAAGAATATTATGGCAATCCATCTTCTCTTCATAAGTTAGGGTTAAATGCAGAAAGAATGTTATTAACTAGTAGAGAAGAGTTAGCTAAAACTATAAATGCAACTTCAGATGAAATATTTTTTACATCTGGAGGAAGTGAAGGAAATAACTTTATATTAAAAGGAATTGGAAAATCAGGGAACAATATTATTACAACTAAATTTGAACATCCTTCAGTTTTAAATGCTTTAAATGAGCTAAGAGAACAGGGAATAATAGTTTATGAATTATCTCTCAATGAAAATGGTGAAGTTGATTTAGAAGAACTAAAAAGTTTTATAGATAAAAATACTGTATTAGTATCCATAATGCATGTTAATAATGAAATCGGAACTATTCAGCCTATTGAAGAAATAGGGAAAATAATTAAAGATAATTCTACTAGAGCAAAATTTCATGTAGACGGAGTTCAAAGTTATGGTAAAATAGCTATTGATGTTAAAAAAGCTAATATAGATTATTTAACTGTAAGTTCTCATAAATTTCATGGACCTAAGGGAGTAGGTTTTTGTTATATAAGAAAAGGCTTAAGACTAAAACCATTGATTTCAGGTGGTGGACAAGAGTCTGGTTTTAGAAGTGGAACTGAAAACTTACCTGGAGTAATGGGAATGGTTGTAGCAGCAAAGATGGCACAAGCCTCAATTAAAGAAAGTTATAAAAAGGTTTGGGAAATAAAAGAACACTTTATAGAAAAACTTAAAGGAATAGAAAATATAAAAATAAATTCTCCTCGAAAGGAAAACATAAGTCCATATATATTAAATGTTTCTTTTACTGGTATAAGGGGAGAGGTTCTTTTACATGCCCTTGAGGAAAATGGGATATTTGTATCCACAGGTTCTGCTTGTTCATCAAGAGGTGGCAAAGAGAGTCATGTATTAAAAGCTTTAGGTTTAGATTATAAAGACATAGATGGTGCTATAAGATTTTCTTTTTCAAGATTTAATACCATAGAAGAAGTGGATTTATCCAATGAAGCACTTAAGAAATCATTGTTATTTTTAAGGAGAGTTAGAAAATGAAAAAATTATTACTTATAAAAAGTGCCCCTGAGATATTTTTAAAGGGACTAAACAGAAATAAATTCGAGAGACTATTAAAAAAGAATATAGCTAAAAAACTTGAAGGAATAGAATATGAATTCATCACAGACATGGGAAGATGGTTCGTATATTCAGAGGATTTAGAAGAAGCTTGTAGTAGAATTAGAAAAGTATTTGGAGTAACTCAGGTTTGTATAGTAACTCAAATAGAAAGAGATTATGAAGAAATTAAAAAACTTGCTTTGAGTAAGGTAATAGAAGCTAAAGCATCAAACTTCAAAATAGAAACTAATAGAGCTAATAAAGAATTCCCTAAAAACTCTATGGAAGTTTCAAGAGAAGTTGGAGGATATGTTTTAACTAACTATGAAGGTGAGCTTTCAGTTAAAATAAATGATCCTGAATGTTTAGTTAAGGTTGAAATAAGAGATAAGGCTTATCTATATACTAAGTTAGACATAGTAAAAGGAGAGGGTGGTCTTCCTTATGGAGTTAATGGAAGCACTATGCTTATGTTATCTGGAGGAATAGATTCACCTGTAGCTGGATATATGATGGCAAGAAGAGGGGTAGAACTTCACTGTGTATATTATCACTCTCACCCATATACTTCAGAAAGAGCTAAAGATAAGGTTAAGGATTTAGCAAAAGTATTAGCAAGCTATACAGAAAAAGTTAATTTATATGTAGTTCCATTTACAGAGATTCAAATGGGCATAATTGAGAAATGTAGAGAAGATGAGCTTACAATAATCATGAGGAGATTTATGATGAGAGTAGCTTGTGAATTGGCTGAACAAAAAGGAATTCAATCAGTATCTACAGGTGAAAGTATAGGTCAAGTAGCATCTCAAACTATGGAAGGTTTAATAGTTTCAACAGATGTAGCAGATAGACCAGTATTTAGACCATTAATATCAATGGATAAAGAAGACATAATGGATATATCAAGAAGAATAGGAACTTATGATATATCTATAAGACCATATGAAGACTGTTGTACAATATTTGTACCTAAACATCCTAAAACTAAACCACAAGTAGAGCCAATAAGAAAATCAGAAGAAGCTTTAGATATCGATGCTTTAGTTAAAGAAGCTGTAGATAATGTTGAGGTTTATAGATTCTAGAATTTAATATAAAAATAGAGTAGTCCTGCTTCTGTAGGACTATTTTTATTTAGTTTAAAGGAAATTAAAATTACATGTAGAAATAAAGTGTACTGCAAGTAGTTATATGGATATAGATTTTAAAACTAAGCCTATAAATTGTCCACCTCAAAAACTTATAGTTTCAATATGGAAAGATAAGGATAATAGAGAGGTGTATCAAGAAATTAGAGGGGATATTTCAAATTCAGTAACAATATTGCTTCCTGAAAAAGAAGGAGAATATATTTTTGAGATTAATGCTTACTGGGATGATAAGCATAATACTTCAAATATTCTCAATATATTAATAAACAAATAGTGAAATAATATTATTATATAGTATAGGATTATTAATTTTCCTAAGGAGGATTGCAGCTATGAAAAGAGGATTAGCGGTAACATCTTTAATAATTAGTATATCTATTTTATTATTTCAAAATAAGGCATGGAGTGTTGAAAAAACACCAGATGCTAAGTTAGGATTACCTTATAAATATACACCAGAAGAAGGATCTATAGAAGAATTGTATAAAGATATAATAGCTACACTTATAGAACCATATATAACCAAAGAAATAGAAAAATATTATGGAAAAGCATATATGTACGATTTGTTTGATATGGAATTTTTAAAAATAGAAAGGCCAAATGGATATAGAAGTTTTTCTTTTATTGTTACGGTTGAAGTAAGACCATTTATAGGAGCACATAATACCCTTGGTGTAGATGATATAATTATAAAAATAGAAGCTGGAGAAGTGAAAGTTGAAAGGTTTAAACATATAAAAAGTTTTCCTGTACCAGATTATTTAAAACAAGAAGTATCTTAATTTTAAGAACTTCTTTTTATTTTACAAAAAATCTCAAGAACATATTGACAGAAAGTTGAATAAGATGTACTATAAATACATATTAACAAGTTGATAATATCAAAAGAAAAATAAGTATTTAAAAAAGTTATTAAGATTTAGGAGGATTAGAAAATGATTTATTTTAATAATGAAAAAATAGATATAAAAAAGTTTCCTAATGGTGAGGCACTTATTCATAGTGGTGATTTAAATATAAAAGATGATAATGAGATTAAGGTTAAGTTTGAAAATAATGAAGATATAACTAATTTGATATTTTTAAAAGGACATTTAGATGAGTTAAGAGTAAAGTGTAGTTTAGTACTTCCTTATATGCCTTACAGCAGAATGGATAGAACAGAAGGTGTAACAGTATTTACTTTAAAGTATTTGTGTAAGTTGATTAATAGTTTAGATTTTGAAAATGTAACAATTTATGAACCTCATTCTGAAGTATCTGTTGCATTAATAGATAGAGTTAAAGTAGTAAATATGTCTAAGAGACTTACAGAGCAATTAATAGAAGAATTAAATGATGAAAATGTATATTTAGTTTATCCAGATGCTGGAGCCTCAAAGAGATATGCTCATCAAATAGCTTATGAAAAGATATTAACTGCAAATAAGGAACGTGATTTTAAAACAGGATTTATAAACAAGTTAGAAATCAATGGTGAGGTAAAAAGTAAAAACTTTAAAGCGATTATAGTAGATGATTTATGTTCAAAAGGAGGAACCTTTGAACTTACAGCTTCTAAGCTTAAAGATATGGGAGCAGGAGAAATATATCTTGTAGTTACCCACTGTGAAGATACAATATTTGAAGGCAAGTTATTAGATAGCGATTTAATAACAGGAATATATACAACAAATAGTATTTTGAGTAAAGATCATAAAAAAATTAAGGTATATGAGATTTAAGGAGGAATTTAAGATGAAAAAACTATTAGTAGTTATTGATTATCAAAAGGATTTTGTGGATGGAACTTTAGGGTTTAAAAAGGCTGAAACTCTAGAATCAGGAATATATGATAAGGTTAGAAAGTATTTAGAAAATGGAGATAAGGTTTTATTTACCTATGACACTCATTATGAGGATTATTTAGAAACTAGAGAAGGTAAAAACTTACCTGTAGTTCACTGTATTAAAGGAACTAATGGGCACGAGCTTTATGGAAGACTTAATGAATTTTTGGGGAAAGAAAATACCCTACATTATGAAAAAGAAGGTTTTGGTTTGGCTCCAAAAGATGTAATTAGACTCTCAGAAGAATTGGGAGAAGAAATTAATGAGATAGAGCTTGTAGGTGTTGTTACTAATATATGCGTAATAAGTAATGTGGTTATGCTTCAATCACAATATAGAAATGCAGAGATATTAATAGATGCAAGTCTTTGTGCAAGTTTTGATGATTCACTTCATGATAAGGCATTAGATGTAGCAGAAGGAATACAGGTAAAAGTAATAAATAGGGGGAATTAAGCATGATAAGTCCATTTTTATTAACAGATTTTTATAAAACAATACACCATATGTGTTATGCAGAAGGAATGACAAAGCTAGTAAGTTACTGGACACCAAGAATGTCTAGAAAAGAAGATATGCACAAGGTAGTCATGTTTGGACTTCAACCATTTTTAAAGAAGTATTTAATTGAGTATTTTAATGATAATTTCTTTTCAAGAGATAAAGAGGAAGTTATATCAGAGTATAAGAGAGTAATATCAAAAACCATGGGAGATATAGCTTCTGATACAAAGCATATTGAAGCACTTCACGATTTAGGATATCTTCCTATACAAATTAAAGCTGTTGAAGAAGGATCAAGGGTAAACATCAAAACCCCTATGATTGAGATAACTAACACTCATGAAGATTTTCCTTGGCTTGTAAACTATCTAGAAACTTTCATGAGCTGTAATATATGGCAGCCTATGACTAGTGCAACTATTGCCTATAGATATAGAGAGATAGTAGAGAAATATTTTGAGCTTACTGTAGTCGATGGAGAAATTAAAAGAGCTTGTGGAGACTTTAGTATGAGAGGTTTCAGCTCAATAGAAAGTGCAGAAATAAGTGCCTCAGCTCACCTTTTATCCTTTGTAGGTACTGCAACAATACCTGCTATAACCTACTTAGAAGAGTATTATAATGCTAACTTAGATGAAGAGGTAATTGGAGTTGGAACTCCATCTACAGAGCATAGCGTAATGTGCAGCTATGGAGAAGATGAGTTCTCAGCCTATAAGAGATTAATAACTGAGGTTTTTCCAAAAGGGCCATTAAGCATAGTATCTGATACCTATGATTACTGGAATGTTATAACATCAATACTTCCAACACTTAAAGAAGAAATTTTAAATAGGGATGGAAAGGTAATTATAAGAGGGGATAGCGGAGATCCAGTGAAAATAATCTGTGGAGACAAAAATGCAGAAAAAGGCAGTGATGAGTATAAAGGAACTGTGGAACTTCTTTGGGATATATTTGGAGGAGAAGTTAATTCAAAGGGATATAAGGTTTTAAATCCTAAAATAGGAACCATATATGGTGACAGCATAACTGTAGAAAGATGTGAAGATATTTGCAAAGGCTTAGAAGAGAAGGGTTTTGCAGTAAATAATTGTACCTTTGGAATAGGTTCCTATACCTACCAGTACAACACAAGAGATACCTTTGGATTTGCATTAAAAGCAACTCATGCAGTAATAAATAATGAAGAAAAATTCATCTTTAAGGCTCCTAAGACTGACAAAGATAACTTCAAAAAATCTCAAAAAGGTATGTGTTATGTTTATAAAGAAGGGGAAGATATTTTATATAAAGATGAACTAACTATAGAGGAGCAGGCAGCATATAAAGACAATTTGCTAGAACTTGTATTTAAGGATGGAAAGTTAATAAAAGATTATTCGTTAGAGGAAATAAGAAATAGACTACATGGAAGTTTTTAAATAAGGAGGGGTAGAAGTATGGGAGAAAATTTTAAGGTGGAAAAGGTATGTGAAGAAATCAAAAATTGGATTAGAGAATATTTTGAAAAACAACCTAATGCTAAAGGTGCAGTTATTGGAATCAGTGGAGGAAAAGACAGCACCATAACCTCAAAACTTTTAGTTGAAGCTTTAGGAAAGGAAAGAGTATTTGGTGTTTTAATGCCAAACGGAGAACAAAAAGATATAGAAGATAGCTTGAAGATTGTAGATCTATTAGGAATTAATTATAAGGTAGTAAATATAGAGAAGGCATATAAGGGATTATTAGAGGGAATTGATGAAGAGAGCTTATCAAAAGATGGAAAAATAAATATTCCACCAAGACTTAGAATGACTACTTTGTATGCTATAGGCTCCTCCATGCACTATAGAGTATGTGGTACAGGAAATAAGTCAGAAGGTTTCGTAGGATATACTACAAAGTGGGGAGATAATGCCTATGACTTTAATCCTATAGGTGACTTAACCACAGAGGAAGTAATAGCCGTAGGTGATTTTTTAGGATTGCCTTATGGGTTAGTTCATAAAACTCCAAGTGATGGATTGACAGGGGAGTCTGATGAGGAAAAACTAGGTTTTACCTATAAACAAATTAATGATTATATAGAAAAAGGAACTAGCGGAGATAAAGAAGTAGATGATAAAATAAAAGCTAAACATGACTATAATAAGCACAAAGGGATTTTGCCGCCTAAATATGAGCTGCAATAGGTAGAGACTATGGAAGAGATTAAAAATAAGCAAGGATTAACGGAAGAAGAGTTTTTAAAAAAATATAATGATGATATATATAAGAAGCCATCTTTTACAGTGGATATGCTTATATTTACTGTAATGGATAAAGAAAAAGAAAATTATAGAAAGCTTCCTGAAAAAGCTTTAAAAGTTCTATTAGTAAAAAGAGGAGATCATCCTTATATAGGCAAGTGGGCTCTTCCTGGAGGCTTTGTAGGAATTGAAGAGAGCTTGGATGAAGCTGCTTTACGTGTATTAGAAGCAGAAACAGGAATAGAAGATATCTATATGGAACAACTATACACTTGGGGGGAAGTAAGTAGAGATCCAAGAACAAGAGTAGTAAGTTCTTCTTATATGGCATTAGTTGATAGCAAATCTTTAAATATTACAGCTGGTGAAGATGAAACAGACGCCAGTTGGTTTAACGTTAGTTATGATATATTAGAAGAAAAGAAAACGTCAGTAGAAAATGGATATATATACGAGCAATTAGTAGAAATAAAACTTTGGAATGAAGTAGACACATTATCAGCTAAAATAAAAACTACAGAAAATCTAGAGGGAAAAATAAAAAGAGAACTTATTGAAAATGAAGGATTAGCCTTTGACCATGGAAAGTTTATAGAATATGCAATTGAGAGATTAAGAAATAAAATAGAATATACCAGCCTAGCTTTTAATCTTATGCCAGAATTATTTACATTAACAGAACTTCAACGAGTTTATGAAATAATTCAAGGAAAAGAACTTTTAGCAGCTGCCTTTAGAAGAAAGATAGCAAACATGGTAGTTGAAACAAATGAATACACAAAAGATGCTGGACATAGACCTTCAAAACTTTTTAGATATAACTCAGGGTGGAAAAGGGGAAAGAGTATATGAAAAGAAATAAATTGGATTTTATGTTATTTCTAAAACTAAGTTGTTTAAATTTAATATTGTATCTAATAGCTGCAATTATAATTATTCTGCCAATTTCTATTGTGATGGTTTCAGATATAACTTTAAGTAAAACTTTTAGTAAAGCGCTTATCAGTACATCGTTTATATTTATATCAGCAGGTAAATTTATTACTTTCTTTAAGAAAAATAAAGGTGATAAAACTAAAATTAATGATTTAGCAGTGATTGTTGGTTTTTTAATAGTGCTTATATCGTATCTATTAAAATAAGACTATTGTTTTATTGGTAAAAATGCCCTGAAGCCGCATAAACACTATATATAGTTATATAGTTATCTATTTATATAGAAAAATATATAAATAGATAACTAGAAATGTATATAAATAGATAACTAGAAAAATAGATAAATATTTATATTCTTGCTTGGTGTTTGGTGTTAGTATAGTTTTATGGGTGGAGGAGCGACAGTATTAAGGCGTGAAGGATTAAGTGAACTCATGAGATTAGATAAATTTTTAGCACAATCAGGTATTGGAAATAGTAAAACTGTAAGAATATATATACAAGATGGAAAAGTAAAAGTTAATGGACAGGTTGTCATAAAGCCTGCAATAACAATTAATGAAAATGAGGATATAGTTGAGTACCTTGATGAAAAAATTTCTTATATGGGCAAAGCCTATTATATGTTTAATAAACCTTCAGGGTGCGTTACTGCAAGAAGAGATGATAAATATAAAACCGTATTTGATTTTTTCAAAGAGGAAAATATGAATGGTGTATCTCATGTTGGAAGATTAGATAAAGATACAGAGGGCTTATTATTACTTACAAATGACGGTGAGCTTAATAATAAGTTGATGAGTCCACTGAAACATGTTGATAAAAAATATTTTTTCATAGCATTAGGATCTTTAGATGAAGAGTGTATTAATAGATTAGAGCAAGGGGTATTTATAGGAGCTGATGAAGAGATAACAAAATCATCAAAGCTAGAAAAGGTAACTAATGGCATTTATAAAGATTTTGAGAATGAAAGTGAACTTATAAAAGTTTATAATGATTCATCAAATCACTATAAACAGCCAGCCGTATCAGGATATCTCACAATCTCAGAAGGACGTAAGCATCAAGTAAAACGAATGCTTAAAGCAGTAGGATGCCATGTTATATATTTAAAAAGAATTTCAATTGGTGATTTAGAGTTAGATGAATCATTAGGAAAAGGACAATATAGAAGTTTAGAAAAAAGTGAAATAAAAAAATTATTAGGGAAATGTGATGTGAGTTAGATTAATTATCTAGCTCACTTTTTTTAGCATTTTGCTTATAATAAAAAGTGGTGCTTCGAGAGAAGCTAGAGGAAGAAAATAAGGGATAACCTTTGAGAATATGGCTTTATATAAATATTTTATTATGCTAAAATTATCATAAATATAAAATGTACAAGAGCATTAATTATATGAAATGGGAAGAAGTAATAAAGACTTACCCTATTCAGTTTATAAAGCCTATATTGAAGAGGATGAGGAGATGATATTTTGGCAGCAAAGGGAATAACATATCAAGCTAAGGACGTGCTTTTTAAATCAATGAGTTCCATATATAAAGACAAGGCACTAAACGTATATGGATTAAATTATCCAAAGATAGTTGAAATGATACCATCAGACTTACCAGAGGTTAAGGCGGATGAAAAGCGAGCTGACAGTATATTTTTATTAGAAGATGGATCTATATTATTGCTAGAATATGAAAGTAATAAGAGAGTAGAAGAAAATATGTTTAAGTATCTAGACTATACTGTAAGGATCTTAAGAAGGTATTTTGAAGAAACTAAAGACTTTCCGCGAATTCATATAGCTGTAGTTTATACTGCAGAAGTAAAGGAAGCTAAATCAACAGTTGCTTTTGGAGATATCATAATAAACTCACAAAGTGTATTTATGAGTAACTTTGATGGAGATAGTATTTTTGAAGAGGTAAAGAAAAGGATACAAAATAAAGAGAAGCTAACTTCAGAAGATAAAATGAAGATTGTACTGTTGCCTCTTATGAACACTAGTAGGCATAAACAGAATATAATAGAAGAAAGCATAGAGCTAGTTAAATTTATAGATAGCGAAGAAGAACAATTAGCATTAATAGCAGGAATACTTACTGCTACTGACAAGTTTATCGAAAAAAATTATGCTAAGAAAGTGAGGGAATGGTTAACTATGACTAAGGTAGATAAAATTTATCAAGAGGAAAAAGAAAAAGCTATAGAAGAGGCAAAAAAAGAAGTTAGAAGAAAAGAAAAGTTAGAATTAGCAAAAAATTTAATGGATGTACTTTCAGTAGAAATGATAGCAAAGAAAACAGGATTATCAATAGAAGAGGTTGAAAAATTAAGAGAAAGTAAGTAAGGAATGTAACTGAATGGGAATATAAGTAAAGTTTTGTGTGGTTAAATACAGAAGTTTAGAAAAAGATGAAATAAAAAAATTATTAGGGAAATTCGATGTGAGTTAGATTAATTATCTAGCTCACTTTTTTTTCATTAAAAAATGGGTCAAATTCTAAACCTCTGTTAACTATCTATGAAAATATTGTGTCTCGAAAAAGCAATTATACATCTGTACAACTGTACGATTGTACAAAAGTACAATTTTTAAAAATACCAAAAGAATATTTGTACACTTGTACAAGTGTACAAAGTTTTTGGAATTATAAGTTCATTAGCTAATTGATTGCTTAATAGGGTTTTTACAATATTATTTCTTAAATTATAGCTTTGTTTGTTGACAAATTTCTATAATCTAGTATAATTTAATCTAAATACTTCATCAATTTATCAGGATAAAGTGATGAAGCAAAGTGATTGGGGGCTAGAATTGTGGCGGTGAAAAATTTCTTACCTGAGGGGTCTAGAGATTTAATCTCAGAGGACTGTTACAAGAAAGAGGAAATCAAGAGAATTCTTGAGAAGAAAATGGAGATTTGGGGCTATGAACAGATAATAACACCTACCTTAGAATATTATGATATCTTTAATTCACATCCAGAAGGTTTTAAACAGGAAGACATGTATAAGTTTTTTGATAATAAAGGGAAAATTCTTGTCTTAAGACCAGATATGACTATTCCAATAGCAAGAGTTGTTAGTACAAAATTAAAAGAATATGAGAGGCCTATTAGAATAAGGTATACTTCAAATATTTATAGAGTCAATGAAGCTTTTGGGGGAAAGGCAAATGAAATAACTCACTGTGGGGTTGAGTTAATAGGAAAAGAAACCCTAGAGGGTGATTTAGAGGTTATATTTCTTGCAATAAACTCACTAAAAGCTTTAGGTCTTAAAGGCTTTAAAATAGAGCTTGGACATATGGGAATAATAACTTCTATATTTAATGAAATAGATATATCTGAAGAACTAAAAGAGAGGATAGCAGTTTTAATAGAGAAAAAGAGACTTGGAGAGCTTGAAAATATATTAGAGGAAATAAGCTTAGAAGAATCTAAAAAAGAGTTTCTTAAAAAGCTTCCATGGCTATTTGGAAGTGAAGAGATACTAAAATCAGTTAAAGAGTTAGAGATATATTCACAGATAAGGGATTCTATAGAGTACTTAGAAAATCTTTTAGAGGGAATTAAAAAATTAAACCTAAAAGAATATGTATCTTTAGACATGGGTATGATTCCTAAAATCAATTATTATACAGGAGTAATAATGAGGGGCTATGTACAAGGAGTTGGAAAGTATGTGCTCCAAGGCGGGCGATATGATAACTTAATCAAATCCTTTGGTGTTGATAATGGGGCTATAGGGTTTGCTATAGACATTGATTCATTAGGGGATGTTTATGAAATTAAAGAAAGACTTGTAGAGAAAAAACTTTATTTTTCAAGTGAAAAATTTCTAAAAGCATTAGAAAAAGCAGAGGAATTAACCATTAGTGGATATAAGGTTGAATTGATTCCTATAAATGGAGATATAGAAATAGGTGAAAATGAAATAGTGCTTTAGTATGGAGGGGTATCGTGGCAATAAATATAGCTTTAACTAAGGGGAGATTAGAGAAGGAAAGCATCAAGATATTTGATAAGGCAGGTTTTGATGTATCAGCTTTAAAGGATAAAGGGAGAAAACTTATATTTAAGGACAACAAAATGGATTATAACTATTTTTTAGTTAAAAGTGCAGATGCTATAACCTATGTTGAGCATGGTGTAGCTGATATCGGAATAGTTGGGAAAGACACCTTAATAGAAAGTAATTCTAATTATTACGAAATGCTGGATTTAAAAATAGGGGAATGCAAGTTTATAGTAGCATCACTTCCAAATTCAAAGTTATTTAAATCCTACAGTAATATAAAAATAGGGACAAAGTATCCAAATGTAGCTAAAAAGTATTTTTATGAAAAGGGAATGGATGTTGAAATAATAAAAATTGAAGGTTCTGTGGAGCTTGCACCTATACTTGGGTTATGTGATGGAATTGTAGATATTATGGAGACTGGGATAACTTTAAAGGAAAATGGACTTATAGTGAAAGATGAAATATGTGACATTAGTGCAAGGGTTATAGTTAATAACACCGCATTTAAACTAAAAGAAAAAGAAATAAAAGAATTTTTATTTAAGGTTAGCGAGGTAATATAGTAAAAAAAGAGGGGGCTATATATGTTAAGAATTTTTAAATTCAACGAGGAAAACAGAGATTTAGTAATAAAAGAACTAAAGGATAGAGAAGGAAAAGAAGACAAAAAAATTCTTAATTCTGTTGAAGAAATCATAAATAAGGTAAGGAATGAAAAGGATAAGGCGCTTAAAGATTTAACTAAAAGCTTTGATGGGGTAGAGCTAGAGGATTTAAGGGTATCTAGTACAGAAATAGAAGAAGCCTTTAGTTTAGTTGAAGATAATTTTATAGAATCTCTTCAAAAAGCTAAAAAAAATATCTATAAATTTCATGAGATGCAAAAGGGAAATTCATGGATAAATACTGAAGCTAATGGAGTATATATGGGGCAAAGAATTATTCCATTAGATAAGATAGGGGTTTATGTTCCAGGAGGAACAGCAGCTTATCCATCCTCTGTACTTATGAATACAATTCCAGCTAAAGTTGCAGGAGTAAATAAAATTGTTATGACAACACCACCTTCTAAAAATGGAAAGGTAAATCCATATATTTTAGTTGCTGCTAAAATTGCAGAGGTAGATGAAGTTTATAAAGTTGGGGGAGCTCAAGCTATAGCTGCCTTAGCTTATGGAACTGAAAGTATAGAAAAGGTGGATAAGATAGTAGGCCCAGGAAATATTTATGTAGCTACTGCTAAAAAGCTTGTTTTTGGTAGTGTTGATATAGATATGATAGCAGGACCTTCTGAAATCTTAGTTATAAGTGATGAAACTAGTAAAAAGGAATATATAGCAGCAGACTTATTGTCTCAAGCTGAACATGATGTTTTAGCCTCTTCAATATTTTTAACAACGTCGGAAGAACTATTAAATGGTGTTTGTGAAGAGATGGAGAAGCAAACTGAGGAGCTTAGTAGAAAAGAGATTATAACAAAATCCATGAGTAAATATGGTATAGGAATACTTTGTGAAAGTATAGAGCAGTGTATAGAACTTTCAAATATAATATCACCAGAGCATTTAGAACTTATGGTAGCTAATCCTATGGAGCTACTTGGAAAAGTTAAAAATGCGGGAAGTGTATTCTTAGGGCAATATACTCCAGAACCAGTTGGGGATTATTTTGGAGGACCTAATCATGTATTGCCAACCTCAGGAACAGCAAGATTTTTTTCAGCTTTATCAACAGATAGCTTTATCAAAAAATCTTCATATATATATTATTCAAAGGAAGCCTTTAATGAGGCATCTAAAGACATAATTAATTTGGCTAATAAGGAGGGGTTAACAGCCCATGCAAATTCAATAAAAGTGAGGTTGAAGTAATATGAAAAAGATAAATTCTTATAAATCAATGGATAGATCAAAACCAATAAGGCTTAATTCTAATGAAATATCTACTAATATGTATAGGGATTCCATATTCTCAATGACTTCCATATTATCAACTATTCAGTTTAACAGATACCCTGAGGATAATCCTTTAGCTTTAAAGAAAGCTTATGGAAAATATGCAGGTGTAAGTGAAAAGAACATAATAGTTGGTAATGGTTCTGACGAGATGATCAATCTTATGATTACTTCAACTATATCAAAGGGGAAAAAACTATTAACCTTAGATCCTGATTTTTCTATGTTTGAGTTTTATACTTCCCTACAAGACGGAAAACTTATAAAAATAGACATTAATAAAGCTGGGAAAGTAGATATAGGCAAACTTATTAAAAAAGGTAAAGCTGAAGAAGTAAGTTTAATTATAGTATCTAATCCCAATAATCCTTCTGGAATAGTTTTATCTAATGAAGACATAATTAGAGTGTGTGAGGCTTTTGATGATATCCCTATAGTAATTGATGAAGCTTATTATGAGTTTTATGGAGAAACTATGATTGGATATATAAATAAATATAAGAATTTAATTATTACTAGAACCTTATCTAAAGCATGGGGATTATCTTCTTTAAGAGTTGGATTTTTAATAGCCTGTGAAGAAAAAGTCAATGAACTTATAAAATATAAGGCTCCATACAATGTTAATAGTATTTCTCAGGCTTTAGCGGTAATTGCTTTAGGTTACGTTGAGCTAGTTAGGCAAAATACTGCAACAGTTATCGAAGAAAGAGAAAATCTTATAGAAGAGCTAAAGAGAATAGAAAAAGAAAGTTGTATGGATATAGTTTTTTATCCTTCTAAGGCAAACTTTATCTTTGGAAGAACTTCTTATAAGGAAGCTCTTATAAATGGACTTAAAAATAAGAACATATTAATAAGAGATTTTGAAGATGATGATAGCTTTAGAATTACTATTGGAACCTATCAAGAAAACAAAAAGTTAGTGGAAGCCTTGGAAAGTATATTAATTTATCAAGGAGATTACGGATATGAAGTTGAGAGCATCTAATAAAGAAAGAAAAACCAAGGAAACGGAAATTAAAATAGAACTAAATTTAGATGGAAAAGGAAATGCAGAAATTAATACTGGAGTAGGTTTTTTTGATCATATGTTAACTTTACTTGCTTTTCATAGCTCTTTTGATTTAAGGGTTGAAGCTAAAGGGGATTTATATGTAGATGATCACCATTTAGTTGAGGATACAGGAATCTTACTTGGGCAGGCAATAAAGGAAGCTTTAGGAGATAAAAAGGGGATAAAAAGATATGGAACCTTTTTTCTACCTATGGATGAAGCTCTAGCTATGGTGTCTTTAGATATATCAGGAAGAGGCTTTCTACATTTTGAAGGTGAGTTTAATAGAGAGAGTATAGGGAATTTCTCAACAGAAATGGTTAAGGAGTTTTTTAGGGCTTTAGCTATGAATGGGGAAATAACCTTACATGGAAGAATTCTTTATGGGGAGAATGACCATCACAAGATTGAAGGTTTATTTAAAGCCTTAGGAAGAGCACTAAAAGAAGCAGTAACTATTGATGAAGATAACAAAGATAAGATTCCATCATCAAAGGGGACTCTCTAGGAGGATTAGTATGATAAGTATTATAGATTATGGCATGGGTAATCTTAAAAGTGTAGAAAATGCTTTTAAGTTTTTAGGAATAGAGGCAGTTATTACAAGAGATGAAAAAGAAATAAAAAATTCTAAAGGGATACTTCTTCCAGGAGTTGGGGCATTTCCAGATGCTATGAAGAATTTAAAAGAGTATAATCTTGATAGCATAATTAAAGAAGAAGTAAAAAGAGGAAAACCTCTGCTTGGGGTATGTCTTGGTATGCAGCTTCTTTTTTCTAAAAGTTATGAAGGTGAAGAGTGTGAGGGGTTAGACCTAATTACAGGAAGTGTTAAAAAGCTTCAAGGGAATATAAAAATACCTCATATAGGATGGAATTCTTTAGAGTTTAATAGGGAAGATAAACTTATAGATGAATTAAAAGAAGAGAGCTATGTGTATTTTGTTCACTCCTTTTTTGCTACAGATATGAAGGAAGAAGATTTACTTGCCTATAGTGTTTATGGAGATAATAAAATACCTGCTTTAGTTAATAGAGGCAATGTATATGGAGCACAATTTCACCCAGAAAAAAGTGGAGATGTGGGGCTTAAGATTCTAGAAAATTTTTGGGGGATGATTAAATGATTATATTACCTGCAATAGATATAAGAGGGGGCAAAGCTGTTAGATTATATCAAGGAGACTACACTAAGGAAGAAGTAGTAGCTAAGGATATATACGAGCAAGCAAAAGAATTTCAAAAACTAGGGGCAACTCACCTTCATTTAGTGGATTTAGATGGTGCTAAACAAGGGGCAGGAATTAATGAAGAAATAATATTAAAACTTGCCAAAACCGTTGATATGTCTATTGAAGTTGGTGGAGGAATAAGAACTCTAGATAGAATTGATAAACTATTAGGAAATGGGATAGATAAGGTTATATTAGGTACAGCTGCCATGGAACAAGAGGATTTAGTTAAAGCTGCTTTAGCTAAATATGCAGAGCGTATTATTGTAGGAGTAGATGCTAGAAATGGCAAGGTATGTGGAAATGGATGGCTTAGTGAAAGTAATTTAGATTATATTGATTTCACTAAGAAAATGGCTGAGCTTGGAGTTGATAATGTAATAGTTACTGATATAAGCAGAGATGGAACCCTTCAAGGGGCTAATATTGAGATGTTAAAAACTCTTAGTGAAAAGGTTGATATAAAAATAACTGCTTCTGGTGGAGTAAAAGATATTGAGGATATTAAGAAACTTAAAGAATCAGGAATATATGCAGCTATAACAGGAAAAGCCATTTATTCAGGAGAACTTTCCTTAAAGGAAGCTTTAGAGGTAGGTGGAGAATATGCATACTAAAAGAATAATACCTTGTTTAGATGTAGCTGAAGGTAAGGTTGTTAAAGGTATAAACTTTAAAAGTTTAGTGAATGTAGGAGATCCTGTAGAGCTTGCAGATTATTACAGCAAGGAAGGGGCAGATGAATTAGTTTTCCTAGATATTAAAGCTACCCATGAAGGTAGAGGAATCATGGAAGACATGGTAAGGAGAACTGCCGAAAAAGTATTTATTCCTTTTACCGTAGGTGGGGGACTCGGTTCTTTAGAGGATATAAAGAGAATATTAAGAGCTGGTGCAGATAAGGTATCTCTTAATTCAGCAGCTGTAAAGAATAAGGAACTTATAAAAGAAGGAGCCTATTACTTTGGTTCTCAATGTATAGTTTTAGCTGTAGATGCAAAAAGAAGAGAAACTAAAGATGGTTGGAACGTTTATGTTCATGGAGGCAGAATAGATACAGGTATTGATGTTCTTAGATGGATAGAAGAAGGTGTTAAACTTGGAGCTGGTGAAATTCTCTTAACTTCTATGGATAGAGACGGAACTAAAGAAGGTTTTGACAATGAACTTTTAGCCAAGGTTAATGATATAGTAAATGTTCCAGTAATAGCTTCAGGAGGCTGTGGAAGTCTAGAACACTTTTATGATACATTTAATGAAGGAAAAGCAGATGCGGCCTTAGCAGCTTCTTTATTTCACTATGGTGAACTAACTATAAATGAAGTTAAGGATTATTTAAGAGGAAGAGATATACCAATAAGGAAATAGAGGTTAGAGATATGTTTGATATTGAAAATTTAGATTTTAATAAAGGGAATTCTTTAATACCAGCTATAGTTCAGGATTTTAATACAAAAGAAGTTTTAATGCTTGCTTATATGAACAAAGAAAGCTTAAAAAGAACTATAGAGGAAGGTACTACCTGGTTTTACTCTAGAAGCAGGAATGAATATTGGAATAAAGGGGCAACCTCTGGTAATATGCAATACGTTAAAGAAATGTATTATGATTGTGATGGTGATACAATACTTATTTTAGTGGAACCAAAGGGGCCAGCTTGTCACACAGGTAAGGTAAGCTGCTTTTTCAATAAAATTGAGAGGTAATTAATTATGGAGAATGTAATAGAGAATTTATATAAAATAATTTTAAGTAGAAAAGAAGAGGGAGAAGAGGGGTCTTATACCAAATATCTTTTTGATAAAGGACTAGATAAAATATTAAAAAAGGTAGGGGAAGAAGCTACAGAAGTTATTATAGCAGCTAAGGGAGATAATAAAGAAGAACAAGTAGCTGAAATATGTGATTTAACCTATCATCTTTTAGTTTTAATGGCGGAGCTTAATATACCTATAGAAGAGGTTAGGGAGGAACTTAACAAAAGAGCTAAAAAGATAGGGAATTTAAAAGAAGAGAGAAAAGAGATAGAAAAATTATAAGGCTAAAGTAGAACTGATAGTGAATCTGTTCTACTTTAGCCTTTAAGCTTTATGAACTTGAGGTATGTGTTGTTTTTTGAATATTATCATTTTATTTATAACAAAACCTAAAGAACCCGTTATAATTGAAGAAAATACAGCTGCAAAATTTGCACATAAATTAAGTTGAAGTTTAAGTGGGTTCATATCATTTAACAACATTAATAACTTCGCATCAAAAATTCCAAGAACAAATAGTAAAGAAACATACCTAAAATATGATTTGTTGGAAGCTTCTGCTTTAAAAGTGAACTTTCTATTTAAAAAGTAACCAGAGGTTGAATAAACAAGTATTGATATAAATTTAAAGAAATAATTTATGTTCCCTGAATATAAACCAGTTAAGTGCCATAAGATGTTTAATACTATAACATCTATAATGATATTAGATGTACCTATTAAAGCGTAACACGCTAATTGAAGAAATGTTTTTATTTTAGATAAACTTTTAAGCAAAATGTGTACCTCCACAATTTTTCTATTTTATTAATTCATAAGGCCATTCACTAATACCTTCATATAAATGATATATGTTTTCATATTCAAATTCTTTCATAGTGTCTATAGCTAAATGACTTCTTCTACCTGTTCTACAATAAACTAAAACTGGATCTTTTCTATTTGGAGAGAAATCTTCTAAGTCATATTCTAGTTCCTCATAAGCTATGTTTACAGCACCAGATACATGCCCCTCCTTAAATTCTGAATAGCTTCTAACATCTAAAATTTTAAGATTAGGATTTGATTCTATAAGTTTTTTTGTTTGGGTATATGTTAAGTTAGTTATCTTGCTTTCCATTATAATTCTCCTTCTTTATACAAACACAAAGATATTCTATCATAATAAATTAAGTTTGTACTGAAATTATTATAAATTTAAGAATTATTCTGTAGAAGACTCCAAAGAAGGCTCATCAAGTTTATTTTATGTTTATGAGTGGTATAATTAGAAATATACAGAAATGTTGGAGGGATTTATAATTGTCTGAAAATATTAAAGAGTTTAAGCTTTTAAATAGTGAGCAAAAGCAAGTTGTAGAGAATCTAGAAGATAATATAGCCCTTCTTGCACCAGCAGGTACAGGGAAAACAAATACCTTAGCTTTAAGGGTAGCAAATATAATTTATAATAATAAATGTAAACCAGAGGAGATTTTATGTCTAACCTTCACTAATAAAGCAGCTAAAGAGATGAAGGATAGAATAAGAAATCTTATAGATAATGACTTAGGGGATAGGGTAGAGGTATTTACCTTTCATTCCTTTTGTTTCAATTTATTAAAAAGTAGAGGAAGGAATCTACAGGAAATTTCCTTGGATTTTATAGTTTATGATGAAGAGGATTGTAAGGATATAATAAAAGAAATTCTTCCTAAAGAATTTAAATATGGAGAAAAAGAAATATATTCTTTCATAAATCTTATCAAAGGATTGAAGGATTTTAATGAAAGTTATGAAGATACTCTAAACAGAGTAATTAATACCTCAGAGAAGGATGGCATAACAGAACTTCATAAGATATCATCATCAGGAAGATATTTTGATTATGAGCTTTTTAACTTCTACAAGGAACATGCAATAAAGCTATTAAGAAAGTATGATAAAAAACTATTAGAATACCATGGAATGGACTTTAATGATTTAATAATAAATACAATAAATTTATTTCAAGAGGAAGGTTTCTATGAAACTTTAAATTTAAGCTATAAATACATTCATATAGATGAGGTACAAGACACTAATTTAAGAG
Organism: Clostridium sp. UBA1652; assembly: GCF_002320975.1. Taxonomy (NCBI): domain Bacteria; kingdom Bacillati; phylum Bacillota; class Clostridia; order Eubacteriales; family Clostridiaceae; genus Clostridium; species Clostridium sp. UBA1652. The sequence continues at coordinate 84,103 of NZ_DCLI01000036.1, read as the reverse complement.
AATATGGGGTGCTGAAAAAGCTTTTTAAAAGTAATAAGATAATGCTTTGTGGAGATACTCTTCAAACAATATACAGATGGAGAGGAGCCACTGGAGGAGCTATATTTAGAAAGTTTATGAAAGAAGAAAAAGCTGTACTTATAAAGCTTAGGACTAATTATAGAAGCACTGAAAACTTGCTTTTAGGGGCAGCCTCCTTTGTTAAAAATGTACTTCCAAACCCTCAAGGATATGGCTATGATTTAATCTCTAACAACGAAAATAAAGGAGAAAAAATAAAGATAACCTCCTATGAAACCCTTCAAAAAGAAGCTTTAGGGGTTTATGAAAAGATACTTTCATTAGGAGATATTAATTACTCTAAAGTAGCCATACTCACAAGAAATAACTATCAAAACCAAGAGTTGTCAAATATGTTAAGAAAAATAAAAGAGACTATGCCAAAAGAAAAACAGTTAGAGTTTATGCTTGTAGATGAATTTAAATTCTTTAAAAGAAGTGAGATAAAAGATTTATTAGCTGTTTTTAAGTTTTTAGTCAATAGCTACGATAACAGTTCCTTAAAAAGAATGGTAAAGAAGTTTGGAAAAGGAATAGGAAATATAACTATAGAAAGCCTTGAGAAAGGCGAAGAATTAAATATAGGAATAAGATTTATGGACTTAGTTCAAGAAGAAACTTTTAACTATGGGGAACCTTTTAGACTTCTAAATGATAGTATAAACAGCGGTAATGTAGTAGTAATGGATGTTGAAAGTACTGGAATAGATACCTCAAATGATGAAATTGTTCAAATAGCAGCTATTAAAATCAATCTTTTGGGGGCAGTTATTGAAAGGTTTGAGAGGTTTTTAATCCCTAAAAAGGAGCTTGGCTCTTCTGAAAAGGTTCATGGTTTTTCTAAAGAGTTTTTGTTAGAAAATGGAGTGGAAAGTATTAGGGGTTTAGAGGAATTTGTTGATTTCTCTAAAGGCTGTGTAATAGTTGGTCACAATATTAACTACGATCTTACAATAATGAAATCGCAGATAGCTAGAGAAGGAGCCAGAGAGTTAGATATTACTGGAGTTTTCGATACTCTTGATATGGCTAGAAGATTTTATCCAGAATTTGAAAATCACAAATTAGAGACTTTAAGTAAAAAGTTTAGGGTTGAAAATCCATCTACTCATAATGCTATGGATGATATTTTGGCAACAAAAGATATATTAATGGAGATGGTTAGACAAAAGATAATTCCAACTTCCTATGATAGAGCCAATTTTTATTCACCTTATCTTAATAAGTTTAAGGATATCAAAGATAATATAAATAACTTAAAAGAACTATCAGAAAAGCTTTCTCCAGAAGAACTTTTAGAAGAAGTTATTAATATGTTTAACGTATATGAACTGTATGACAAGATAAAGATTGAAAACATAAAAGAGCTATATGAAATAGTTAAGAATTTTTCAAGAGAGTTAAAAGGGAATATTAATGATAAACTAACTGAAATATTAAAGATAACAGCCCTATCTAATTCTGAACTAGACACTCTTATAGAAAAGTTTCCGAAGATACCTATACTAACAATTCATGGAGCTAAAGGTCTTGAGTTTGATTATGTTTTTATGCCGTATTTAACAGAAGGAAGTTTTCCATCCTTTAGAGCTATTAAAGAAGATAAATTACTTGAAGAAAAAAGTATTTTTTATGTAGGATTAACCCGTGCTAAAAAAGAACTTTTCCTTAGTTATCACAAGCTAAATGGAAGTAAAATAAGAAATAGAAGTCAGTTTATAGACAATATAGATGTAACGTTTGTAGAACACATAAATTAAAAGGCACTCAAAGAGTGCCTTTTATATTTTCATTATTCTATTTTCAAAATGTACTTCCTTAAGACCTATTGAATCTACAAATTCATGTGCTATTTTAAAGTTAATGCCTATTGCAGTTTTCCCGTGGGCATCAGAGCCTAGGGTAACATACTTTCCGCCTAATTCTTTATACCTAGTGTATATTTTGTGAAGGGAAGCATATCTTTTTTTATCAGCAATAGTTCTAGTATTAAGTTCTAATATCTTACCTTTATTAAGAAGTTCAATAAATATTCTATCAATATACTCTTTATAGACTTCTAGATGGATTTCTTTATCTTCGTAAGGTGCATATCTGCAAGGATAATCTATATGTCCTAAAGCATCGAAACAGTCAAAATCTTTAACATCCTTTTCCATTGTCTCGAAGTATTTTAGATATAAAGCGTGTTTATCTGAACCAACTTTAAAAAAGTCCAAAGCCATATCATGTCCATCAATACTATGAACTGACCCTATAACAAAGTCAAAATCATTAGAATTTACAACGCTGGTATATTCTTGTAAAAAGTCTGAATTCATACCTATCTCTATACCAAGACCTAAGTTTTCAGAGCGATAAGATTCATAGGTTTTAAAATAATTTTGAACATCTAATCTAAACATATCTGGATCAGGAAAATCTAAATCAAGGTGTTCTGTAAGTACAATACCAAGATTTTGTTTTTTACTTTCCTCAAGAACTTCTTCGATTTTCATAGTAGAATCACTAGAAAAAATAGTATGCATATGATTATCAAAAATCATCTTTATCCTCCTAAATTTTAAAGATATAATTTATAACTAGATTATATCATAAAACTCAATGAGATTATATGAGGAAAATCCTCTTAAAAAGAGCATAAGAGCCTTGAGAGGGGACTCAAAACTCTTATTATAATAGGGAAGAATAAATCTTCTATTTCATTATACATAAATTACCTTATTAAATAATTACAAATAGCTTAAAAGTTATTAAAAAATACTTAAGAATATATTAAGTTTGTAAGGATTTGTGGTATTATTAGTTTCAAGAAAGAAATTATCAGTAAGAAAGGTTGCTAAAGAATATGTTATTATTTAAAATTGATGGAGTTAGTTTTTATAAAGAGGATTTTCAAGATGATTTTCATGAATATCAGGATATTATTCCTATAATAGAGGAGTTTCAAGATGCATTAAACATAGAAAAAATAACTTGTGCAGATTTAAACGACTGCTGCGAAAAAACAAAAGAGAATTATTTTGCTCAGATACAAGGTTTTATTAATGAAGAAGATGAATTTTTACTTATAGATGAAGTTGAAGAAGGAAAAGAGCATTTAGACTTATTTGTTATAAGAATATATAAATGTATGAGTTGTAATAAATGGATGATTGACATCTTGGAGTAATTTAAATGGGGGGATGTTAGTGAAGGATAAATTTTTAAAACTTTTAGAAAAACTAGTAGTGTACTTTAAGAAAAACATTAAGATTATAATACCTATTATTTTAATCATTTCCTTAGCTGTAGGTTATGGAATAGGGTATGTAAGAAGTACAAAAAGGTATTTTTTTAATAACCTAACAAAGGCAGTAAACAAAGAAGATACAAAAAGATTATCTAAACTTATCTCTTATAAAGGAGATAAAAACGATCTTATACCATTAGTTGAATATTTAAAAATTGATAATAATAAAAATAGTTTTCTACAATCTATTAAAAACAATGAAAAATATAATAACTTTACATTAACTCAAGATAAGGGACTTTTATTTAATAAATATAAATTAGAAGTAAAGCCAGTAGAAATACATATTGGGGTTAATTATCCATCGGAAATCTACATAAACGATTTAGAGTCTGGTAAAGCTGATGAAAATAACAAGCTTAGTATAACTAAAGCTATTCCAGGTTTATATAAAATAGAAGGCAAAGCTGTAAATGAATATGGTGAAGTTAAGGCAGATAAGGAAGTTTCAATTTTTAAAGATACAGATGTATCCTTAGAACTTGAAGGTAACTCCTTAACTATAAATTCTCCTTATTCTAATGGAAAAGTTTATATAAATGGTGAAGATATAGATAAAAAGGTAAGTGATATTAAAGATTTCAGCTTTTTTTCTTCCGATGAAAAAAACAAGGTATCTTTTGATTACGATTTTCCATGGGGAACTATAAAAAGTGAAGAAGTTTCTATAGGTAAGTATCCAGAGGTAGCCCCTAAAATTAATATAGTAAATGATAAACTTAAAGAAGATATAAATAGTACTATAAAAAGTTTTTATGATAGCGTATTAGCCTCTCTAAATAAGGAAGATATGAACCTTATTAAAGAAGTACCAGAGGATTTAAGATTTTCAATTTATTCTGATTTAACTAAAAAGTATTTTCTTCTTAAAAATACCTACACATTAAAAGACCTAGAAATAAATATGGAAGAAGATTCTTTTAAAAACGTTGAAGGAAATAAATATACAGGTAAGGCCTTAGTTAAATTAAGTTATTCAACTTCAAAAAATATTGCAGGTTTAGTTTTTGGAGAAAATAAAGAAGAGAAGTCTTTTATAACCTTCTGTGAGTATATTGATGGGAAATGGAAGATTGTTTCATTAAACAAAAATTAATTAATATAAAAAATAAAACATTATATAAATAGTAGTAAGAAATATTTTTGGAGATGTAAATATGAAAAAGTCCTTAGGAATTTTAAGTATTTTCTTTATCTTAATAATATCCTTACTACTATTTTTTGTATTGAGTTATAGGGAGAGACCAAGTAATATTAATAAGGAATTATGGAGTTATGGAAAAAAGGTTAGTAAAAGTTTAAACAATTCTATTGAAGATTTAGCTAAAACTAATATAAGTGATGATAGCGTATTTTTAAATAATTCAAATAAAGCTAAATTCTTTTTAATAAAAGATGAAAAAAAATTTAGAAAGTTGATTTTTAGGCAAGGAAAAGACTTGGTAGATGAGGGTAAAGTGGTTACTAGTGAAGAAAAAACACTTTATAAGGCAGTAATAGATTATTATATACAAATGGAGAAGGTTGACGAACTCATAAATGAACATGATGGTATTTCATTAAAGAATTTAGCAGAAGAAAATAAGGATAACACAACTGGTGTGGCTAAAAAAACAGAAATAATCAATGAATTTGTGGTATTAAATAATTACAATAAAGCCATAAAAAATATATATGGATATGATGAAGAAAGTAAAATTAACAAAATAATAAAAAAGTTAAAAGCTTTTAAAAGTTAATAATATAGGACATGAAAAAATTCTATAATCATAAAAATTAACCATTCTAATGTGAATATTTTCAAAACAATCTTAAATATAATTAAAAATTCAGTTATATTGTTAAAAAAAATTGATTTTACTGTTATAATGTTGAAAGAAGATATTTTGTGGGGGTATGGAATGGCAAAGAAAAGTATAATAGTTATTATGAGTATCTTTTTTTCATTGACTTTATTTCCTGTAAATGAAGTTAAAGCAGAAAATTCAGATCAGATTAAAAATCAGATTGAAAATAATAAAGATAAGATAGATGGACTAAATAATCAAAAAAATAAACTTAATCAAGAAAAGAAAAGTAACGAAAGTGAACTAGATAAGCTTCAAGAAACAATTGATGGAAAAAATAAAGAACTTTTATCATCGCAACAAAATGTTTCTAAATATCAAAAAGAAATAGATGCCCTGCAAGGGGATATAAATTCTGTACAAGCTGAGCTTGATTCCTTGGAGAAAGATATAAAAGACAAAGAACAAGACATTATACAAAAGGAAAAGGATAGGGAAGAAAAAGAAGAACTATTAGGAAAAAGATTAAGAAGCATATATAAGACGAGTTACGAAGAAGAGCTTATATTTATGTTATTAAATAGCAAAGGTTTTGGAGATTTTATCTCTAAAATGTCAATGGTATCAAGAGTTATAAAAACAGATAAAGCTATGATAGAAGAAGTAAAAAAGGCTAAGAAGGAAGTTGAAGAAGGAAAAGCTTCTTTAGAAAAAAAAGTTTCCTACCTAAATACCGAAAAAGATCAGCTAGCACTTATGCAAGAGGATGTAAAAGCCTCACAAAAAAGTTACATAGAAGAGCAAAACAAAATTAATGCTCAAGTTAGTTCTTTAAAGACTTTAGAGTCACAAAAACAAGGGATTATAAACAATATAGCTTCTAAAGAGCAACAGGTACAGGGTGAAATAGAGGATTTAAATTCTTACAATAAAGATTTACAAAATCAATTAGATCAAATATTTAAGGATATAAACAACAATAATAATAATTCAAACAATGGTGGACAATCTAATAATTCAGGCTCAGAAAGCTTTATAAGACCTACTACAGGGAGAGTTACTAGTGTATATGGACCTAGAGTAAACCCTGTTACAGGAGTAAATGGCTTCCATGCAGGAATAGATTTAGGAGCACCAATGGGGGCGCCTATAAAAGCATCAAAAAGTGGAAAGGTAGTTTTGGCAGGCTATATTTCGGGATACGGTAATACTATCATATTAGATCACGGCAGCGGGGTTCAAACTTTATATCCACATGCAAGTTCTTTAGTTGCGTCTGTTGGACAAACGGTTAGTCAAGGACAAGTAATAGCTTATGTAGGTTCTACAGGTAATAGTACAGGACCACATTTACATTTTGAAATTAGAGTTAATGGACAACATCAAAATCCAACAAATTATCTTAGTTTTTAATAAGGTATCTCTTTAAAATAGTAAAATATATATAAATTTATTAAAAAGTTGTTTATTACTTAGAATTATATTATATAATCTAATTACATAAGTAAAAAATAATGTTAAATTATATAGAATAGCTTTTTAAGGAGGAAAAATGATAAGAATAGAAAAGCCATCTTTATTAAAAAACACACCAGAGTATGAAGATGCGGGAGATAATGTTGTTGTACTTTCTGCAAAGGAAAGGGAAGAACTTGGATATGATAGAGGTTGTTGTGCTAACGGCAATCCTTGCTGTAAAGAGAAAAAATAACCTACAAACTTTATAATAATAAAAATAAGAACCTTACATAAATGTAAGGTTAAGAAGAGAAATGTAAGCCTAAGTTATGGCTGGACATTTCTTTTTTTATTACAATTAATGTATAGTCAAATCAATTAATTGGAGGAAGTTTTATGAAATTATTAGAGGTAAATAATTTAAAAAAGATATACACAACTAGATTTGGAGGTAACCAAGTTCAGGCTCTTAGCAATGTAACATTTTCTGTAGAAGAAGGTGAATATGTTGCTATAATGGGGGAATCTGGTTCTGGAAAAACCACTTTACTTAATATACTTGCATCCTTAGATAAACCAACCAGTGGAGAAATTTTACTTGAAGGTAAAAATGTAGTTTCTATTAAAGAAAGAGAAATAGTTGCATTTCGTAGGGAAAATCTAGGATTTGTATTTCAGGATTTTAACTTACTTGATACCTTTTCTTTAAAGGATAATATATTTCTACCACTTGTTTTATCAAGAAAGTCTTATGATGAAATGGAAAAGAGATTAACTCCTATTGCTGAGAAATTAGGCATTAAGGATATATTAAATAAATTCCCCTATGAAGTATCTGGTGGTCAAAAGCAAAGAGTAGCAGTAGCTAGAGCTTTGATTACGAATCCCAAGCTTATTTTAGCAGATGAACCAACAGGGGCTCTTGATTCTAAGGCTACAGATCATCTTTTAAAGTTATTTTCTGACATTAATAAAGAAGGTCAAACAATACTTATGGTTACCCATAGTACAAAAGCTGCAAGCCATGCTGGAAGAGTTCTTTTTATTAAAGATGGGGAAGTATTTCATCAGCTTTATAAAGGTTCAATGTCTAATGAGGAGATGTTTGAAAAAATTTCAAATACCCTTACAGTCATTGCAACTGGAGGTGTGGTGAATGAGTAGATTATTTTACCCAAAACTTGCAGCTATAAATATAAAAAAGAATAGTAAAACCTATCTACCGTTTATAATAACCTGCATATGCACCATCTCAATGTTTTATATAATGCATGCACTTTCTATGAATGATGGGATAGAAAAAGGACCTGGAGCTTCTGCAGTAAAAAACACCCTTCAATTTGGAACTATAGTAATAGGGATATTTTCAGCAATATTTCTTTTCTATACAAACAGTTTTCTAATCAAAAGGCGTAAAAAAGAAATTGGATTATATAATGTGTTAGGTCTTGAGAAAAAGCATATTTCTAAAATATTGTTTTTTGAGTTTATCTATACCTTACTTTTCAGCCTAATATTTGGACTGATTTCAGGTATTATATTAAATAAACTTATGTTCTTAGCATTACTAAAGATTCTAAATTTTAAGGTAGCTTTTGGATTCCAGTTATCAGTACAATCTATTTTATTTACGTTGACCGTTTTTGTAGGAATCTTTGTAGCTAATTTATTATTTAACTTAATTCAAATAAAAATTTTGAAACTTATAGAATTATTAAGAGGTAATGAGACTGGAGAAAAAGAACCTAAGACAAAATGGTTAATGACGTTAGTAGGATTAATAGCTCTTATTAGTGCATATGTAATTGCATTAACTATTAAATCCCCAGTTGCAGCTTTAGGCAATTTCTTTATTGCAGTTATATTAGTTATGATAGGAACTTATGCTCTTTTTACCTCGGGAAGTATTGTTATATTAAAAACCCTTAGAAAAAATAAAAACTTCTACTATAAGACTAGTAACTTTATTTCTGTTTCTGGCATGATGTATAGAATGAAACAAAATGCAGTTGGGCTTGCGAATATTTGTATTTTAAGCACTTGTGTACTTGTGATGATATCAACAACAGTTTCTCTTTATTTAGGCGTGGATGATGCTATAAAAAATAGGTACCCTAGAGAGATAATGATAAACAGTAGCAAGGTTACAGAGGAGCAGGCCCAAAATATAAATGAAATAATAGATGCTGAATTAAAAAATACTAATATAAATTTAGATAAAAGATTTAATTACTGGAGTAACATATTTACTACTAAAAAAAATAACGAAAACTTTCAAGTTGTAAATAAATCTGGTTTTTCAAATGATTTACATGGTATAAATCTTATTTCTATTTCTGATTACAACAGAATAACAGGGGAAAACATAAGCCTTAAAGATGATGAAGCAGTTTTTTATTCAAATGTAGATGGTTTTGATAAAAACAGTATTACTATAGAAAATAAGGTTTTTAAAATCAAAAAAGCATTAGATAAACCTATAGAGGAATTTGAAAGTGACGGAGATGACTTAGGCAACAATTATTTTCTGTTCGTAAATAATATAGATTTGCCAAATGTAAAAGGTAATAAATTTTATGATCTTGAAATGGATGTTAATGGTTCAGAAAAAGATTTAGTTACACTAACTAATAAAATTAGAGAGGCCTTTAGTAAAAATGGAATTGATATTTTTGTTGATAGTGCAGCTGGAGTTAAAGAGGAGTTCTTTTCATTTTATGGAGGTATGTTGTTTATAGGTGTATTTTTAGGAGCATTATTTTTAATGGCAACAGTACTTATAATCTATTATAAACAAGTTTCAGAAGGATATGATGATAAAGAACGTTTTGATATAATGCAAAAAGTAGGAATGAGCAAAGCTGAGATTAAGAAAACAATTAGTAGACAAATACTTATGGTATTTTTTCTACCCCTCATTACAGCAATAATACATGTTGGTTTTGCATTCCCAATGATAACTAAAATTCTTAAAGTGCTAAACATTACAAATGTTAATTTATTTATGTGGCTTACATTAGCAACAATACTCGTCTTTGTTATAATTTATGGAATAGTATTCAGTTTAACTGCAAGAGCTTACTACAAAATTGTTGAATAAATAAGTTGTTTAAGGGTGTAAAATAGTTTTTGAAAAGCTATTTTACGCCCTTATAATTTTAATGAAATAAGATGTTATAATATTAGGACAATAGGACATTAGGTTATCCTAATATTAGGATATTATAATATTGGGACAACTTTAAAACCTTAAGAATAATATACAATTATAGAATTAAAAAAGGATTTTAAATAAATGAAATTAGATTATAGTAATAAGGCAGCTCCTTTATACCATCAAATTAAAGAGTTTTTACTAAATAAAATTAAAAATAATAAATACAAGGTTGGAGACAAACTTCCCTCCGAGTTAGTATTAACAGAAGCCTTTAAGGTAAGTAGAGTAACAGTAAGAAAAGCGTTTGATGAACTTTTAAAAGAGGGATATATAAAAAAACAAAGAGGAAAAGGAGCTATTGTTATTCAAAATGAAATTAAAACTCCATCCTCAAAAATAGGTGATTACTTGGAAACACTTAATTTAGATCCTTGGGATAGACGTAAAATGATTGGCATTGAAGTGATTAAATCAAGCAGTAAGATATCAGACATGATGAGCTTGGAGCGGGGACAAGAAGTAAAGCGGATTGGAATTACAATATATTCTGTTCAAACGCCTGTATCATACTCTGAAACATATTTATTAAATGAGATAAAAATACCTAATGATTATAAGGAATTTGCAGGCGAATTACATGATATACTAAAGAATTATAATGATATCACAATATCAAAAATTATAGATTATATTAAGATTGTAAAAGTTAATAAAACAATAAGTGATATATTGAAAGTTGAGGAAAATAGCCAAATAATTAAGAAAACAAGAACTTCCTATGATGATAAAGGGCGGGTGTTTGAGTATACTGTTTCTTTTACAAGATGTGATAGATGGGAACTAACAGTAGAGGTATTACCACAATGAAGATTGAAGGTTTATGCTTTAATAAGATTAAATAAAAAAAGCTTAGCATCAATAAACCCACTTATTAATGCTAAGCTTTATAATCTTTATTTATTCAACAACTTCATCAACTAATGAAATAGTTTCTAAATCTTTTGGTACAAATACATTTCCTCTAAAGAAGTAATTAGCCTCAGCAGAGTAAAATTCTTTTTTATTAGCAAAATTATCATCTTCTGTATGTATTAGAATTAGGTTTTTAACTCCTAACTTTTCAGAGATTTCAGCTGCATCTTTTACTGTAGAATGATGTTTTTCATGTGGTGAGTAGATATCTTTTTGTTCATAAAGACAAAAAGCTTCATGAATTAAATAGTCAGCATCATTACAATAATCGAATAAATCATCTTTATAACCTTCATCACCTAAAAAGACAACTTTTTTATTGTCTAAAGTCTTAAAAGTAAAACCAAATTGTTTTAGTTTTGAGCTGTTAATATTAAAGAAAGTTACATTAAAATCTAAAATATCTATATTAAACTTATCAGTTACCTCAATAAATTTAATTCTATTGTCAAAGAATTTAGTGTTTTTTTCGCTTAAAAGTATAGTGCATAATTGTTTTGCAGTTTCTAGAACTTCTTTATGTCCATATACATTTAAGTTTCCTTCATAAACTTCGTTAGAAATTTCACTAGCTATAGCTCGAATAATCCAGCTTATTCCGTTAATATGATCATTGTGAGAATGGGACAAAAACATATTATGAATTTTGTTTAAGGGTATTCTAGCCTTCTCTAAATTAGTTAATATAAGGTTTCCACCACCTGTATCAACTAAAAAATGCTCATTATTTTCATCTGATATAGTGAAACAAGTATTGAAACATTTCGTAACCATAGCACTACCTGTTCCTAAAAAATTTATTTTACACATAAAACCTCCGATAACCTTAAATAATAAAGTTATCAATAATTATATAACATAAATATAAAATTTACAAAATGTATTATTAATTTTATACACTATAAGGTATAATATATTTGTTGAAATAAAAACCTAGGAGGGAAGAATTTTGGGAAAACCTAGTATTTTTAGTAGAGAGTATGAAATGAAGATGAAAAGAAGACGTAGAAGAATATTTTCACTGGTCTTTGTTTTAGTAATAATTGTAGGGATTTTTGCTTTTAGAAGCAATTTAAATACTTATATAACTAAGGCAAAAGATGGAATTTCCTCTATATTCAACAAAAAAGATGAAGCTAATGAAAATCAGTTAGCTACTTCAAAAGAAGAAGCAGAGGTTATAGAAGATAACAAAAAAGAAGAAAATATTATTGAGCAACAACCAGTGGATAATCCTCAGGATCAAGAGCAAGCTGTAGAAATTAAGTTTGGGAATGGTGATACTGCAAAAGCTTTATATGAAGGGGAAGGAGATAATAAACAATATAAGCTAGTTACAGGTCTTCAAAACAGTAATACAGCCTATATAAGCCCTTCAGGAAAAAGTATAATAGCTACAGATATTATAACTCAAGATCTTAAGCTTATTGATATAAATGGAGCAGAAACAATAGTAACAAAAAGCCAATATGTTTCTAAAGCTGGAGAAACCTTTAATAAAGATGACATAATAAAGAGGTATCAAGGATATAAATGGGCAAATGATGGAAGATTTATAGATGATTCTCATATAGCTTATTTAAGTTATCTGCCATATTTTAAAACTGGTGATGTAGATACATATGTATGGATATTAGATACTTCAAATGGCAATCATGCTGCTATCTGGGCCTTAAAAGGAAAAAATATTTCTTTTGGGAATGTAACTGACAATAAATTAGAAGTAACAGTGGATGAAAAAAAATATCTATTGATGAATAACGGAAGCGTATCAAAGCTGTAAATCATGGATATAATTAAAATACATATTGCTATTTGAAAATAGGATGGGGCAACCTCATCCCTTTGTTTTTGGAATTCTTATAGGGAAATTAAGGTTATATAGCTTTATTATAGCTTTATTTAAGAAACTTTTCCTAAAATATTTGATATATTAAAAGTTTGTATGTTATAATAACCTAGTTAAATAAGAACTATTTTCTAAAGGCGAAGAAATTAGGAGGAAAATGTAATGGAAGTTAAAATGGAAAAAATAGAAACAAATGTAGTTAAACTTGAGATAAAAGCTACTGCTGAAAAGTTTAACGAAGCTTTAAATAAAGCTTTTAAGAAAAATCAAAAGAAGTTTAATGTTCCTGGATTTAGAAAAGGCAAAGTGCCAATGGCAATAGTAAAAAAATATTATGGTATGGAAGCTTTATATGAAGATGCTATAAATATAGTTATAGATGAAACTTATTCAACAGCTTTAAACGATAATAACGTAAGACCAGTTGATTATCCAGAAATCGACGTATTAGAAGTTGGAGAAGGAAAAGAACTTGTTTATACAGCAAAAGTTACTGTATATCCAGAAGTTGAACTTGGCGAATATAAAGGCGTAGAAGTTGAAAAAGTAGCTTATGAAGTTTCTGAAGAAGAAGTTCAAAAGAGATTAACTTCAATGCAAGAAAAAAATGCTAGAGTTGAAACTAAAGAAGAAGGAACTGTTGAAAAAGGAAATATAGCAGTTATTGACTTCAAAGGATACATAGATGATGTTGCATTTGAAGGTGGAGAAGGAACTGATTACCCATTAGAAATAGGTTCAGGAAGCTTCATTGGAGATTTTGAAGATCAATTAGTTGGGTTAGCTATAGGAGAAAGCAAGGATGTTAATGTTAACTTCCCAGAAAACTATGGTAAAGAAGAATTAAATGGAAAACCAGCAAAATTTGAAGTAACTATTAAAGCTATTCAAGCTAAAGAAATGCCTGAATTAGATGATGAGTTTGCAAAAGAAGTATCTGAATTTGACACTATAGAAGAAGTTAAAGAAGATATAAGAAAGCAAATAGCTGATGCTAATGCAGATAGAGAAAAAAGAGAATTTGAAGAAGCTGTTATAAATAAAGCTGTAGATAATGCTAAAATTGATGTACCAGAAGTAATGGTAGAGAAAGAATTAGAATCTATGGTTAAAGATCTTGAAACAAGATTACAATATCAAGGATTAACTTTAGAGCAATATTATCAATTCACAGGTAATGATGAAGAAAAGATGAAATCTTACATGAAAGAAACTGCTGATAGAAAAGTTAAAACTGATTTAGTATTAGAAGCTATAGCTAAAGCAGAAAACTTTGAAGTATCAGAAGATGAATTAAAAGAAAAAGCTCAAGAAGTTGCTAAGATGTACTCAGCTGAAGATTCTGAAAAAATGGCTGATTTAATATTAAAAGCTCAAGAGTCAGTATTAAAGCATGATGTATTAGTAGAAAAAACAATAAAATTATTAGTTGAAAATGCTAAAGTAAAATAATAAAATAGTATATAAGATATAATTGCCAGAAACAATATTTCTGGCAATTATTTTCAATATAGTAATTAACAAATGATGAAAAGTTTTATATAATTTTAATATAATTACTTTTATATAAATTGGATATATTATAACTAAAAGGGTAATGTATATAGAAAGCGAGGGATTTAGAATGAGTTTAGTACCATATGTCATTGAACAAACAAGTAGAGGAGAAAGAAGCTACGATATCTTTTCTAGATTATTAAAGGATAGAATAATAATGCTTAGTGGAGAAGTAAACGACGTAACTTCAAACCTAGTTGTATCACAGTTATTATTCTTAGAAAGTGAAGATCCTGATAAAGATATATATTTATACATAAATAGCCCAGGTGGTTCTATTACCTCCGGTATGGCAATTTATGATACAATGCAATATATAAAATCTGACGTTTCAACTATATGTATAGGAATGGCTGCTTCTATGGGAGCATTCTTACTATCATCAGGAGCTAAGGGTAAAAGATTTGCACTTCCTAATAGTGAAATAATGATACATCAACCACTTGGTGGATTCCAAGGTCAGGCTACTGATATTGATATCCATGCAAGAAGAATTTTAAGAACAAAAGAAACTCTTAATAAAATATTAAGTGAAAATACAGGTAAGCCATTAGAAAAGATAAATGCAGATGTTGAAAGAGATTATTTCATGACTGCAGAAGAATCAATGGAATATGGTTTAATAGATAAGGTTATTAGAAAAATAGAAACTGCTAAAGAAAAATAATTGACTATTTTAGAGAGGTGTATTGGATGGCAAAATTTGATGATAAGAAGCAACTAAAGTGTTCCTTTTGTGGGAAAAATCAAGATCAAGTTAAAAGATTAATAGCTGGTCCAGGAGTTTATATTTGTGATGAATGTATAGAACTTTGTTCTGAAATAATTGCAGATGAATTTGAAGAACCTAAAATACTGACATCTACAGAATTACCAAAACCATTAGAAATTAAAAGTCATTTAGATGAATATGTAATAGGTCAAGAAGATGCTAAAAAATCACTTTCAGTTGCTGTCTATAACCATTATAAAAGAATTAATGCAAAAGAAAAGGAAACTGATGTAGAGCTTCAAAAGAGTAATATATTACTTTTAGGACCTACTGGATCAGGTAAAACTCTTTTAGCTCAAACTCTTGCTAAATTTTTAAATGTTCCTTTTGCCATAGCAGACGCAACAACTTTAACTGAAGCTGGTTATGTAGGAGAAGATGTAGAAAACATTCTTTTAAAGCTTATTCAAAACGCCGATTATGATGTAGAAAGAGCAGAAAAAGGAATAATCTATATTGATGAGATTGATAAAATCGCTAGAAAATCAGAAAATCCTTCAATAACAAGAGATGTATCAGGAGAAGGTGTTCAACAGGCACTTTTAAAAATATTAGAAGGAACTACAGCTTCTGTACCACCACAAGGTGGCAGAAAGCATCCTCATCAAGAGTTTATACAAATAAATACATCTAATATTCTATTTATTTGTGGTGGAGCATTTGATGGTATAGATAAGCTTGTTGAAAAGAGAACAAGAAGAAGTTCTATAGGTTTTGGAGCAGAAATAACTTCAAAAACTAATAAGGACGTAGGTAAACTTCTAAAAGATGTAATGCCAGGAGATTTATTAAAGTTTGGATTAATTCCAGAGTTTGTAGGAAGACTTCCTATAGTTGTAACATTGGAGTCTTTAGATCACAGTGCATTAATAAGTATTTTAAGTAAACCTAAAAATGCTTTAGTTAAACAGTACAAAAAGCTATTTGAATATGATAATGTTGAATTAGAATTTGACGAAGAAGCTTTAAGAGCTATTGCAGATGAAGCAATAAAGAGAAGTACTGGGGCTAGAGGGCTTAGAGCTATTATAGAGGATACTATGACAAACATAATGTATGAAATACCTTCAAGAGATGATATTGCTAAAGTTGTAATAACTAAAGAATCAATAATATCTAAAGAAGAGCCTACAATTATCATAGGGGAATCTAAAATTAAAGAATCGAAAAGTAAAAAACTTAAAAAAGGTAAAGATGTAGAAACAGCTTAATGCTATATTAAAAGTCTCTTATATAGAGGCTTTTTTTATTTTCTTTTTTTAGAATTTGTTAACAAAATTTTAGAATAGGATTGTATAAGACAGTCAATAATAACAATGTAAAGAAGGGAGGGTAATTAATGGAAAGTATTAATGTGATGGTCTTTCTACAAATAATATTGATCCTTGTTTTATTTATGCATGTGGTTACAAATTCTAAAACTACTCGTAATCAAAGAGTGGTTATAGATAAAGAAAGCAAAAAGGAAATGGAGAACCTTAATAAGCTGAGAAATATAAAATTAAGTGAGCCACTTACTGAAAAAAGTAGACCTAAAGAATTCAAAGAAGTGATAGGTCAAGAAAAAGGAATAATGGCATTAAAAGCAGCGATATGCGGTCCTAATCCTCAGCATGTAATAATTTATGGTCCACCTGGAGTTGGTAAAACTGCAGCTGCAAGATTGGTATTAGAATATGCAAAAACTAAAGGAAACACTCCATTTAGCAATGAAGCTAAGTTTGTTGAAGTTGATGCTACTACGATAAGATTTGATGAAAGAGGGATAGCGGACCCTTTAATAGGCTCTGTACATGATCCTATATATCAGGGGGCAGGATCTATGGGTATTGCAGGGATACCTCAACCTAAACCAGGAGCTGTAACTAAGGCTCATGGGGGTATATTATTTTTAGATGAAATAGGTGAATTACACTCCACAGAGCTTAATAAGTTATTGAAGGTTTTGGAGGATAGAAAGGTATTTCTAGATTCTTCGTATTATAGCTCAGAGGATCCTAATATGCCTGTGTATATTAAAGAAGTATTTGACAATGGTTTGCCAGCAGATTTTAGGTTAATTGGTGCAACCACTAGAAGTCCAGAGGAGATAGCGCCTGCAATTAGATCAAGGTGCGTAGAAATATTCTTTAGGGCTTTAGATGAGGAAGAGATACAAGTAATAGCTCAAAATGCTATTAATAAAATAAATCTAACTATAGATAAAGAAAGCTTAAATAAAATTTCAAGATACTGCACAAATGGAAGAGAAGTTGTTAATATTGTTCAGTTATGTTCGGGTTTAGCTATAAATGAAGATAGGAAAAACGTAACTATTAAAGATGTAATGTGGGTAATTGAAAATGGGCAGTATACAGAACGCGGAGATAAAAGAATATATGATAAACCGCAAGTAGGAATTGTAAATGGGTTAGCTGTATATGGATCGAATTTAGGAACCTTGATGGAGATTGAGGCTACAGCTAAAAAGGTTGATAAGGAAAAAGGAAATGTTAAAATTACTGGTATAGTTGAAGAAGAGGAAATAAGCAGTAATAATAGAAAAATAAGAAGGAAGAGTAATGCTCATTGCTCTGTACAAAATGTATTAAGTATTTTAGAAAACATTTTTAAAATAGATTGTTCATCCTATCATATTCATGTTAATTTTCCGGGTGGTACTCCAGTAGATGGTCCTTCAGCCGGAATAAGTATAACTTGTGCAGTTTATAGCGCTATTAATGGAATACCAATAGACAATAAGGTTGCTATGACTGGGGAAGTATCATTAATAGGCAAGGTTAAGCCTATAGGAGGAGTAAGTGCAAAAATATTAGCAGCTAAAAAATCTGGAGCTACAACTGTTATAATTCCAAAAGATAATTATGATGAAAGCTTAGAGAAAATAGAGGGCATAAAGATAGTTCCAGTAGAAAATATTAAAGAAGTTTTGGAAGTAGCTTTATTTAAAGATTATTCTCAAAAGAAAGATGATAATGTAAATATTGAAGTATTATATGCAGAGGGTAATGAGAGCTTTTAGTTAAAAAGAAAAATCCATCTAGATTTTAGGTGGATTTTTTCTGTGTAGAGAACAAACATACTCTTAATAGATTGAAAATTGTTGAAAAATAAGAGGTTTATGTGTATAATTATTTAACTAGAGAAGTACAATCTTTAAAGGGAGGAAATTTAAATGAGTGAAAAGGTTAAACTTCTTCCTCTTATTCCACTTAGGGGCTTAACTGTATTCCCTAATATGGTGATTCATTTTGATGTTGGAAGAGAGAAGTCCATAGCTGCATTGGAAGAAGCTATGCTAAATAAACAAGAGATATTTTTAGTATCACAAAAGGATGCTAAGATAGATGATCCAGAGATTAGCGATGTATATAATGTTGGAACTATATCTATAGTAAAACAACTTTTGAAGTTGCCAGGAGATACCGTAAGAGTATTAGTTGAAGGTATAGAAAGAGGAAGATTAGTAGAGTTTATAAATAGGGATAAATATATTAAAGGAAATATAGAATCTATTTATGACAATAATGATGAGTATAAAGATAATGTGGAATTTCTTGCATCCTTAAGAAAACTAATGGATGATTTTAGTGAGTTTTTAGATTTGTCAAATAATAAGACGGCTGATGAAGTTTATGACATGGATGAAAGTGATGAGCCAGGTAGAGTTATAGATATAATTGCGTCCTATTTAATGTTAAAGCATAAAATTAAACAGGAGATATTAGAAGCTTTAGATATTAAAGAAAGAGTGGAAAAGCTTTTAGTAATAGTTAAAAATGAAATAGAAGTTTTAAAATTAGAAAAAAAGATTGGTTTTAAAGTTAAGAAGAAAATTGATAAACTTCAAAAGGAATATTATTTAAGAGAGCAGCTAAAGGTAATTAAAGAAGAACTAGGTGAAGATATTGAAGAAAAACTTGAGATAGAGAAATATGAGAATTTAATAAAAAAAGCAAAACTTCCAAAAGAAGTGAAAGAAAAAGCTACTTATGAGTTAAATAGATTAAAAAATTCATCTTCTTATTCTCAAGAAGGTTCAGTTATTAAAACTTATTTAGACTGGATATTAGAGTTGCCTTGGAACAAATCAACTAAAGATAATTTAGACTTAACTAAAGCTAGAGAGATATTAGAAGAAGATCATTATGGATTAAGTGATGTAAAAGAGAGAATAATAGAATATCTAGCTGTAAAGAAGATGAGCGACAGTTTAAGAGGGCCTATTTTATGTTTAGTAGGGCCACCAGGAGTTGGAAAGTCATCAATAGCTAAATCAGTAGCAAAATCTCTTAATAGAAACTTTATTAGAATATCATTAGGTGGAATAAGAGATGAGGCTGAGGTTAGAGGTCACAGAAAAACTTATGTTGGGGCTATTCCAGGAAGAATAATATATGGTATAAAAAATGCTAAATCAAAAAATCCATTAATATTATTAGATGAGATAGATAAGGTAAGTAGAGATTTTAAAGGGGATCCATCAGATGCCTTGTTAGAGGTTTTAGATCCAGAACAAAATTCTAATTTTAGAGATAACTATATTGAGTTAGATATGGACTTGTCAAAAGTTATGTTTATTACTACAGCTAACTCCTTAGATTCTATCCCAAGACCATTATTAGATAGAATGGAGATAATAGAGGTTTCTGGGTATACATATGAAGAAAAGTTCAATATTGCTAAAAAATATCTATTACCAAAAGTTTTAAAAGAACATAATTTAGATGAGAATAAGCTTAAGATAAGTGAGTCTGTAATTAAAGATGTAATTGAATATTACACTAGAGAATCAGGAGTAAGAAATCTTGAAAGAAAGTTAGGAACTGTTGCTAGAAAAGCGGTTACTGACATAATGGAAAAAAACAAAAACAGTGTTTCTATTAATACAGGTAATTTAGAAAAATATTTAGGAAATAAGATTTTTACTTATGATAAGATTGGAAAAGATGATCAAGTTGGAGTGGTAACAGGTATGGCTTGGACTGCTTACGGTGGAGATACTCTTCCTGTAGAGGTTGTAGTTATGAAGGGCACTGGAAAGCTAGAACTTACAGGTCAATTAGGAGATGTTATGAAGGAGTCAGCAAAGGCTGCTTATTCTTATGTTAGAGCTCATGCTAGTGAATATGGTATAAATGAAGACTTCTATAAAGAGAAGGATATTCACATACATGTTCCAGAAGGGGCTGTACCTAAAGATGGTCCTTCAGCAGGAGTTACTTTAATAACTGCTCTTGTAAGTGCTTTATCTAACAAAAAGGTTAGGCACAATGTTGCAATGACAGGAGAGATAACATTAACTGGAAAAGTGCTTGCTATAGGTGGGCTAAAAGAAAAAGCTTTGGCAGCATTTAGGGCTGGAATTGACACAGTAATTGTACCAAAGCAAAATGAGAAAGATGCTAATAAAATCCCTAAAACTATAAAGAGTAAATTAAAATTTATATTTGCGACTAAAGTGGAAGAGGTTTTAGAACATGCATTAATTGGAGTTGAACTAAATGAATATTAAACAATCTGAATTTATAATATCAGCAGTAAAAAGAGAACAATATCCTATAGATGGGATGCCGGAAGTAGCCTTTGTAGGAAGATCAAACGTAGGAAAATCTTCAATTATAAACGCAATAACAAATAGAAAAAAACTAGCTAAAACAAGTCAAACCCCAGGGAAAACTAGATTAATAAACTTTTTTCTTATAAATAAAGAATTTTATCTCGTGGATTTACCTGGTTATGGATATGCTAAGGTATCTAAGACGGAAAAAGCAAGTTGGGGTAAAACTATAGAGTTATACATCAATGATAGAGAAGAACTTAAAAGAGTTGTTTTATTAGTAGATTGTAGGCATAAACCAACAAGTGATGACATTACAATGCTTGAGTGGACTAAACATTTCGGATATGATTATGTTATAGTAGCAACTAAAAGCGATAAACTTTCCAATAACGATCTTAAGAAAAGTGAGAAGATAATAAAAGAAACCTTAAAATTAGGAAAAGAAGATAAGCTGTTTTTCTTTTCCTCACTTAATAAAAAAAGAAGAGATGAGTTAATAGATTTTGTTTTTGGTGGAATTGTAGAAGAATCAGAAGAGTAATAAAAATGAAAAATCCCATTCTAGGTTAATGCTTAGAATGGGATTTTTGTTGTATATAAATATATATTCCATATAATCTATAATATTCCAATATTTTGTAGCAACTTTTTGAATTGCAGAATAGTATATACTATAAAATCTTAATTATTTAAAAATGAGAGGAGGATTTTCCTGTGGAAATTAATGAAATTTTAAATGGATTAGGCGGACAAAAGGATAACTGTAATAATAATGGGTTCGGCGGAAGTTGGATCTGGTTAATTCTGTTGTTTATACTATTTGGTAGCGGCTGTGGTGGCGGATTTGGAGCTGGTTCCCCTGGCGGATATCAAGGATATGCTCCAGTAGGAGACACTTATACTTGTAAGTGTAAATGCAAAAAGAATAAGTGCTGCTGTGGAAGTATGCCAATGTATCAACCATATGCAACTCAACAAGGTGCTGGCTGTGGATTTAATTCATGGTGGATAATAATATTATTAATATTCTTCTGTGGTTGTGGAAGAGGTTTCGGAAATAATGGCTGCGGATGCAATGATAATAATAACGTTTGTGTTTAATCTAAAAACATTGTAGATAAAAAATTAAAATAACTTGAATTTAGGAGGAAAAATATATGAGTAAATGTTGTTGTAAACCTGATCCATGTTGCGGACAGCCAATGGGCGGTTATCCAATGGGAGGATACCCAATGGGAGGCGGATACCCAGGCGGATTCGGCGGATTAGGTGGATGCGGATTCGGTGGAAATGGAATATGGTGGATAATAATATTATTAATATTCTTCTGTGGATGCGGCGGAAGAGGATTTGGTAATAATAATAACTTCTGCTAATATAAAAAATAACTTTAGAAGAAAAATAGTATAAAGATACAATTGAAAGGAGCGATTTGTATGAGTAAACATCGTCATTGTGATGAATATGAGTATTGCTATCAAACAGCAGTTAATCCTTATATGAGTGCTGGAGTAGCTCCATATGGTGGTGGTTGCGGATTTGGTGGAAATAATATTTGGTCACTTATAGTGTTATTAATTATACTTTGCAAACCAGAAGTATTGTGCAATGACAGAGCATTTATATTAATTTTATTGTTCTGGCTTTGTGGAGGTTCTGGAGTAGGAGCTGGAGCAGGAGCACCAGGTTTCGGATTTTAGTATAATAGTTGGAGGGCAAAGCCCTCCAAAAAAATATTCACATATAAATATATAATCTTCACCTATAGATATCTAATTATACATATATAAATAAATACATAGAAGTACATACCTATCTAACAATATGTAGGAGGAAACTTAATGTCAAGAAGAAGACATCGAAATAGATCTGAGAATATACCTAATCCTCAAGCTCAGCCCAATAATATGAATCCTATGGGATTTAATCCAAATCAATTAATGGATATGCTAGGTGGCAATTTTGATATGGGACAAATTGCAAGTTTATTGGCTGGAATGAGTGGAGAAGGCTTTAATATGAATAGTTTTGCAAATCTTGCAAATATGTTTAATATGAATAATAGCGCACCTAATATGGGGAATATGGGAAATGCAAATGGTATGGGCAATATGGGCAACCTAGGGGGCCTTGGTAATATGGGTGGTCTAGGCAATTTAGGAAATTTAGCAGGACTTGGTGGTTTAGGCGGATTGGGAGATATAGGAAATATAATAAGCATGATGGGGTTAGGTAATATGGGAGGAAATAGCTCCAATAATTTCTCGGATAATTCAGCTTACAACGAAAATGTAAACTTCAGTGAAGCTAGTACTGAAGAAGTTACTGATGATGATAGAAATATGCAAATGATGAAAGCAATGAGAAGAATTGTGGATCCTGAAAGAGTAAAGTTTATAGATAGAGTTATTGATCTTTATGAAAAAGGAAAATTTTATGATTAATATGAAACATATTGAATAGAATATGACAAGAAGGTAATACTACAGTTATAAGGAGATTTATCTCCTTGTTATAGTAAGTTTAACTTATTATAACTAAACCCCCCATCCCCCTTTTTAGGCCGCTTTAGCGGCCTTTTATATTTATGAATAAGTTATGGATGATATATTATATTTATTATCTGAATATTTTAAAGAAATTCGTATACTTATAGATTCATTAGCTTTAGATTTTGATTTGTCTGTCTTTTTAAAGTTAAGTTCCCACATAACTGATGATATGTTTCCATTATTATCCCAGTCAGTATCTACAAAAAAGGCATCCTGTAAGTTATAGCTATAGAGTTCTTTTTCTAATTTCCACAATAAAGCAGTGTCATTTCTTGATATGGAGCTACTAAAGATATTAGGAAGTTCAGATGGTTCGTAAGGATTTTCTACAATATCCGTAAATTTAATAACCTCATCTTTACCTGGAACAGGAGAGTTTTCATAGGTTATATCTTTAAAATTACTACCTATAAGCATATGACTTTCAAAAGAAAATACTCCATTAACAATAGATCCAGAAAATACTTTTGGTGTTTTATTATTTTTTGAATTAAGAATTCCTATAATGTTATTTTTGGAGAAATGAATATCATCAAAACCAGTACCATTCCATCTAAAAATATGTGAAATAGGTGTACCTTCTTGAGAGGATTGAAGAAAAATTTCTGGAATACCATCTCTAGATATATCACGTATAAAAAGTCTCATTCCCCAATAAGGATATTCTTTTCCTAAGGAGCCTATTTGTTTGTCTGGAGACAACATGTAGCTTTTATCTTTAATATTTATACTAGCATAATACTTATCCTCTTTAGTCGTAATGTATAAAATATCCTCATTTCCATCTCCATTAAAATCTTTTTTAACTCCTTTTTCTATATCCTTTTTTGCCATTACCATAGAAGTTTCATCATAAGATTTTTGTGAAAAGAGACTATATATAAACAAAAGCGATAAAAAAGTAAATATAAAAAAAAGTGCTATATAGATATTTCTCTTAGTTAGAAAAATAACTTTAAACTTCATTAATAATCACCTCAATAGAATTATATGAAGGCGAGAGAATTTTATTCTAAATATAAATAGTATGAAGGAATTAATATTGAGCAAAATATTTATTAAAGGAGGCGTGATATATGAAGAAATATATTTGTTTTTTGCTTGTATTAATTTTAGGGTTTATGCCAGTAGCTTGCAAGAAAATTGACAAGAGTAGAGATAAAGAAGTTATTGTTTTAGTAGAGAATAATAGTATACCTATTATGGATAATTTAAATAAAATATTAGATAAATTTAAAGAAAGTAATAGTGAGATTAATCTACAGATAATAACAAAAGATAATATTAAGGATGCAATTAGTAATAAAGATTTGTCTCCAGATATATTGATAACTACTAGAAGTAGTTTTATAGAAATATTTAAGGAAAATGAACTACAAGCAATAGATGAGATAATAAAAGAGGAAAAGTATAATGAAAATTTTTATAATATAAATACATCAAGTGGAAGATTAAAGGATAAATATTATGGGATAGGTGCTTTTCCATATACAATAGATTTTTTATATAACCCTAAGGCTCTCGAAAAACTTAATATAAAAATCCCTGAAAATTCAGCAGATATGTTAAATTTATTAAAAACTTTAAGGGATAAAAATATAAAAATCCCCTATATTCTACCTGAGGAGGTTAGTCTAGAGTTAGCATTATCATCCTATATAGCTAATTTTTTATTAGTGTCATCTCAATTAAAAGATATTTATGGAGATAGTGAAGAAGATTATAAAAAGTTAGAATCTATGCAGCAGATGTTTTCTATAATGAATTCAATAGTTTCTAGTGGACAATTTAACCTAACTAACTTTTATGTAGGTTCAGAACATAATATAGAAGAACTTGAAAATGAAGAAATACCTATATTAATAGGTACATCATTTTTATCTAAAAACATAAAAAAAGTTAATTCAATAAAAAGTATATCAAATATTAATTTGACTGAAAACACAATGTTTTCACCTGTAGGATTAGGTGCAATGATATCTCTTTATGCTGAAGGAAAAAATAAGGATTCTTCTAGAAAGTTATTGGGATATTTAGTTAAAGAAGATATGTATTCTGACTTATCAAAAGAAGGAATAATAGTTGCTAATAAAAACTTAGATATGAGTTTAGAAGGTGTAAGGGGAGCTATGGCAAAAAACATTGTTAACGCAAATGAAAATAATGTTTTCTACTTTTATAATATTCCTAAGAAATATTTATCAAGCCTAAAAGAAAAGTTAAAAGAAGTAATGAATGGTAAATATGACGGTAATGAATGGAATGATATTATTAAGTAAAAAAATAAAGCTACCTAAAAAGTAGCTTTATTTTTCTTGGCATTCTTCACAAACACCATAGAAATAAATTTTGTTTGAAAGTATTTTGTACTTTGAGTTTTGTTCAGCTTCAGTGTTTAGTGAACTAAAGTCTAAGGTATCTAAATCATCGACTCTACCACATTCAACACATTGAACATGAGGATGCTGTCCTAAAGTACCATCATACCTAAAATTGCCTTCACCAACATTTATCTCTTGAACAAGACCAACCTCTACTAAAGTTTTTAATGCTTTGTATACGGTTGCCAGACTCATAGTAGGATATTCAGTTTGAAGGGCTTTGTAGATTACTTCTGCTGAAGGATGTTCATGTGTACTTTTTAGGTACTTATAAACAGCAATTCTTTGAGGTGTTAATTTAAGCTTTTTTTCTCTGAAAATAGAAGTTATATTATCCATGGTCACCATCCTTGAATTTAATTAATTATATTATATGATAATAATTATTTACTGTCAATTCTTATTTATTAATAATTTATTCATAAAGAGAAATAAATTTCAAATAATATAAAAAAATGCTTGTATTACTACGAAAAGTTTGATAAAATAAAAACATGGTTGTTAAACAATTAACAATCCTCATAAATCCATGTTCATTTTATTTCATTTAACTTTAAGAACAGTTTTACTGTTCTTTTTGTTTTTAAAAGCTTCATCAGATTAATTAGCTATTATAGATAATCACATGTATTAGTAAGATCTAGGACAACTAATTCTACTGGAAATTTTTTATACTCAATATTAAATAATAAAGTATATACGTATAAAAAACAACATAAAATTTAAAAATAATACAATATTTTTAAATGAGAAGTTTTGTACAAGTATAAAGTGAAATTACTGAAAATGTTAAATTTATAATAAATATGTTATAAATTAGAGTTATGCTTTATTTAGGTGTTGAAAGAAATATTTAACAATGGTAAACTATTCTATAAAGAAAATAGGAGGTGTAAGTTATGGCAAAATACAAAGTTGGAGAAGAATTAATAATAGTCAATGATGAAAACGTAGAAAAAAAGAAATTAAAAGAATTAACTTATCTTAAAACAGATGAAGACTTTGCACAAATTTCTTGGGGACTTAAGATCATTGATGTAGAATACAACAATCCTAATGTAACTCTTACATATAGAAATGTTGATGGAGAGATAAATAAGGTATTTGCTGTTTGCAGAGATATAGAGAATTTTGATCAAGAAAAAGTTTTAGAGAAAGCCCTTCTTAAGGCCTTTCAAAATGAGATAATAAATATATCTGTGGTTAAAAATACAAATTTTAAAAAATAGATAAATATAAAAATTAAATTATTTACTGGTAATATAATCAGTAAATAATTTAATAATTAAAATACATTATTTAAAGTGGAAACCTTTACGGGTATGGGGGTATGAATATGAGTCAGTGTCCATTTTGGTCAATAAATGGGGAGAAAATTAACTGTTATTCTGAATGTCCTATTCATGATGGACTAAAAGCAGATGAGATTTGTCCGTTTAAGGAACTAGTAGAAGTTAAAAATATATCTATGAGTGCTTTTGATAGGTTTAACTATGAAGAAGAATTTAATTCATTAGATTTACCTAAAATATCTGTGTATAAATAAAGAGGATGATAAATCATCCTCTTTATTTATACATATTTGAATATTTATGAAGTAATCCTTGTTTTAGTATCCATAAGTCTTCAGACAAGTCTACATAGTAGGTGTGTGGATTCTCAAATCTTAGAACTTCCGGCCATAATTTAACACTTTCACTTATTACTAAGTCTCTTATATCCATAACTGATGGAGAAGAGTAGCAGCTTTTACCCTTGTTAAAAATCTGAACTCTCATGTCTTTAAGATAATAATTAGTTACTTTTTTTCTTTTCCAAGTGTGGATAGGATTAAATAACTCTAAAGGTTCATTTTCATCAAGGTTTTCATTTCCTAAAGCAATTAGGTCAGCGATAGCCATATGACTGTTTTTATCGAAAACTCTATAAAGTTTTTTGAAACCTGGATTCGTAATTTTCTCTTCATTTTCACTAATCTTTATCTTAGGAATAATTTCTCCGTTTTCTTCAATAGCAACTAATTTATATACGCCACCAAATACAGGTTCACTTTTAGCTGTTATTAATCTTTCACCAACTCCAAATATATCTATAGTTGCTCCTTGTTTTAGAACATCACTAATTATATATTCATCAAGAGAATTAGAAACGATTATTTTACAGTCAGGATATCCTGCATCATCAAGCATTTTTCTACACTTTTTAGAAAGATAAGTTATATCACCTGAGTCAATTCTTATAGCTCTTGGTCTATAACCTTGAGGTGTAAGAATTTCATCAAATACTTTTATAGCATTAGGTATACCAGATTTAATTACATTATAAGTATCAACTAAGAAAACACAATTATCTGGGTAAGTTTTTGCCCAAGCTGCAAAAGCTTCATATTCTGTAGAAAATAGCTGTACCCAGCTATGAGCCATAGTACCGGAAGCTGGAATATCAAACATTTGCTCTGCTATTGTGCATGCTGTAGATGTACAGCCACCTATCATTGCTGCTCTTGCACCATATATTGCACCATCGTATCCTTGAGCACGTCTAGAACCTAATTCGATTACAGGCCTTCCACCAGCTTCTCTACATATTCTATTAGCTTTAGTAGCTATTAATGTTTGATGATTTATAGTTAGTAATATCATAGTTTCAATAAATTGTGCTTGGATTATTGGTCCCTTTACAGTAACTAAAGGTTCATTAGGAAATACAGGGTTTCCCTCAGGAACAGCCCATACATCACAAGTAAATTCAAAGTTTCTAAGATAATTTAAAAAATCTTGAGAAAATATATTTTTACTTTTTAGATATTCTATATCATCATCATTGAATCTTAAGTTACTAAGATATTCAATTAATTGTTCAACTCCAGCCATAATGCAGTATCCACCGCCATCTGGAACTCTTCTAAAAAACATATCAAAATATGCTACTTTATCATAGATATCATTACTAAAGTAACCATTACCCATAGTTAATTCATAAAAATCAGTAAGCATAGTAAGATTTCTATCATTTTTAACATCAAAAACTTTAGTCATATTAGTACCGTCCTCTACTAAAAAATAATATAAAATTATTGTAACCCTATAAGATAATTATTACAATATAGTTATTTAATAAATAACATGTCAATAATATAGATGATAAGGTAACTTGAGGTATTTTTATGTATAAATTAGATGAGTTTCAAATAAAGGCTGCAACTTCAGATGAACGAAATTTACTTGTGGTTGCGGCTCCGGGGTCAGGGAAAACCACTGTAATAGTAAATAGAGTAAGGTACTTAATTGAAGAAAAAGGGATAAGTGCAGGGAATATTATTGTGATTACTTTCACAAAATCCGCTGCCGTAAATATGAAAGAAAGATATCTTAAAGAGAGTATAGATAAGAAAGCTCCCTTCTTTGGAACATTTCATGGATTGTTTTATAAACTATTAATAAGACACTTAGGGAAGATAGATATTATTTCATCAACAGATACTTATAGAATTATAGAAAAAAACTTAAAGATATACATAGATGATGTATCAGAGGACAAGGTGAAGGAAGTTTTAAATGCGATATCCCTGCATAAAACTTCTTTAGGAGAGGTAGCTATAGATGATTCTATTATAGCTAGCTGTTTTGAACAATATGAGTTATATAAAAAGGAGAAAGACTTATTAGACTTTGACGACTTACAGATAAATATGTTTAAGATTTTGTCTGAGGACCAGAGTATATTAGATAAATATACTAAGATGTTTAGATGTATTTTAGTCGATGAGTTTCAGGATTGTGATAGTTTGCAGCTTAAAATATTGAAACTTTTAAATAGAAATAATAGTGTATTTTGTGTAGGTGATGAAGATCAGTGTATATATTCTTTTAGGGGATCTAGGCCAGAATGTATGGTTAATTTTCATGAAGAGTTTAATGGAAGTAAGGTATATCTTTCTTACAATTATAGAAGTTCAAAGAATATCGTTGATATTTCTAAAAAACTTATTGAAAACAATAAAAATAGAAATTTTAAAGAAATAATAAATTATAGAAAAAGTGATGGAGAAATTAGATTAATTAATCCATATAGTGAAAAATTTCAAGGAGAAGATATTGTTAATCGTATAGAAGAAAAATATACACAGGGAATTCCTTTATCAACAAATGTTGTGATTTATAGAACAAATGTTGAAGCGAGAAGTATAAGTGATGAGTTAATTAAAAGAAAAATTCCATTTAGATTTTTAGATAAGGAGTATAATTTTTTTGAGCATTTTATATGTAAAGATATAATTGCGTATATGAAATTAGCAGTAGATCCCTATGATTTTAGTAGCTTTAAAAAAATAATAAATAAACCTTTTAGATATATAAGCAAGCAAAATATAGATATAGTTGGAAATGATATAATTAAGGATAATGTATTTAGTAAACTTATCAATAAAGGAGATTTAAAAAGCTTTCAATTAAATAAAATAGATAGATTAAAAAGTGATATAGCATACCTAAACAAGGTCTCTATAATGACTGCCTTAGATTATGTGCTAAATGATTTAGAGTATAGGGAATATATAAGAGAGTATTCAGAAAAGTTTAAAATCTCCTCAGATGATATAGAAATTATAATACAAGAGTTAAGAACTATACTTACAGAATTTAAAACAATAAGTCTATTTTTAGCTCATGTAGAACTAGTAAAAGAAGAGCTTAGTTCCATAAAGAGGACAACAAAAGAAGATGGGGTACTACTAAGTACTATTCATGGTGTTAAAGGGCTAGAGTTTGAAAGTGTGCATATTTTAAATTGCTGTGAAGAAATAATACCTCATGGAAATTCCAAAAATATTGAGGAAGAAAGAAGACTTTTTTATGTGGGAATAACAAGAGCTATAAATAATTTATATATTTATTCTCCTAAAACAATTAGAGGGAAATTTGTTAATAGTTCAGTATTTTTAAAAGAGTTAGACTATAAAGAAGAAATCAGGGATTATGGTTATAAAAATGGGGATAAAATAAGGCACAAAGCTTATGGCAGTGGAATAGTTAAGGACATAAGTGGAGATACTATAGATATAGTTTTCGAAAATGGAGTCGAAAGAAAGTTCTCATTGATAGTCTTGGTGAAAAATGGTATTATAGGTTAGAATATGGATTGCTTGGGGGTATATAAAAAAGGAGTGATTGTATGGTCTCATTTAAAAAAATGTGGGAAGATGTTAACTCATTAGTAATTGCAGGAAAATTTAATGATTTAGAAAACATTAAAAGTTATGAAGAAGGCTTCATTGTAAATAATGAAGGAGAAACTATGTTTTTGGATTCTCAAGACTTTATTGACTTTTGGTGTAAAATGCTTCTGTATAAAGAGATAGATATGTCTTCAAAACTTAATAACCAAAACGATAATTTTAATCTGATATACATGTTAATAAGACAGTTACCATATATAGAAGAAAATCAAGGAAAGTTAACCTTAATGTCTTCTTTTGTTGAAAAGCATTAACGTATATAATATAATTTTATTATGCTCATATTCATATGAATATGAGCTTTTATTATAAGGAGTAGATGCAGATATGGATATTAATGATTTTAAAGGTGATGATTTAATTTTCGCATTAGATATAGGAACAAGAAGTGTTATAGGAACAGTTGGTGTAATTAAGGAAAATAAATTTTATGTTATAGCAGAAGAGTACATAGAACATGATGAAAGAGCCATGATAGATGGACAAATACATGATATAACTTTAGTAGCTTCTAAAGTTATGCACGTTAAGAATAAGTTAGAAAAATCTTTAGAAAAAGAGTTAAAGGAAGTCTTTATAGCAGCGGCTGGAAGATTTCTTAGAACCTTAGAAGTGAGTGTAGATCAAGAATTAGATTCTAGTGAAGAAATTACTAAGGATGTAATAAGAGGTTTGGAACTTCTTGGAGTAAGTAAGGCTCAAGAAGAGATTCAAAGAGAAAAACAAGGAAAGTTATATGCTGTTGGATATAGTATTAAAAACTATTATTTAAATGGATATAGCATATCCAATCTATTAGGACATAAGGGTGAACAAATAAAAGCAGAAGTAATAGCAACATTTTTACCGAAGTCAGTAATTGAATCCCTTTATGGAGTTATGAATAGAGTTGGATTAAAAATAATAAATATGACTTTAGAGCCTATAGCAGCTATGGAGGCTGTAATACCTCCAAACTTAAGACTATTAAACTTAGCATTAGTAGATATAGGAGCTGGAACGTCAGATATAGCAATATCATCGAATGAAACTATAGCTGCTTATGGCATGGTTCCTTTAGCTGGGGATGAAGTCACAGAAGCTATTGTACAAGCTCTTTTAGTAGATTTTAATATGGCAGAAAAAATTAAAAGAGAGATTTCTACTAAAGATAAAGTTGAATATTTGGATATCATAGGGCTCGAAAATACGGTATCTAAAGACGAAGTTTTAAATATAATAAAACCAGTTGTAGAAAAAATATCAGAAGAAGTTTCAAGTAGAATTATTTCCTTAAATGGTGGTAAGTCTCCAGCAGCAGTATTTTTAGTAGGTGGAGGGGCTCACACTCCAATGATGAAAGAATTATTAGCTAAAAAACTAAATCTTCAAGAGCAAAGAGTTGCTATAAGAGGAAGGGAAGCAGTCACTCAATGTGTTGTATTAGATAACAATATGGGGAGTGTAGGTGTAACAGTATTAGGAATAGCATTAGTAGGAGTTAAAAGTGCAGGACGAGATTATATAGATGTGGTACTTAACGATAAAGTCATAAGTTTATTTAACTCTCACAGTCACAAGGTCATGGATGTATTGATTCAAGCTGGAATTAGTCCTAAGGTTCTTATGGCCAGAAATGGGAAAAGCTTAAGATATACTTTAAATGGTATTAAAAGAGTAGCTTTTGGAGGATTAGGTGATAAAGCTAAAGTATACATAAATGGAAAAGAAGAGACATTAGACAGTAAAGTTAAAAATGGAGATAATATAGAGCTTATATATGCAAAAGAAGGCAAAAATGCATCTGTCAAATGTATTAATTTAATTGAAGAAATCAACACCTTAAGCTTTAAAATAGACGATGAAAATCATAATTTGGAGCCTATATTTATTAAAAATGGAGAAACTGTTTCTCCAACTGAATATGTGAAAGAGGAAGATGAAGTTCAAGTAATTATTCCTAAGACCATAGATGATATTAAAAAATATTTATTTGATAAAGAAATTAAATTATATAAAGAGAATATAGAATTGGGAAATGAGTACATAATAAAAGAGGGAGATAATTTAACTACAAAAGTTAGAAATGTTGAAGAAAGTGTTAATACAAGCGGAGAAGTATTAAAAGTTAATATTAACGGAAAAGAAGTAGTTTTATCTGGAAGAAAAAGCTATGTGTTTGTGGATGTTTTTAACTATATTAAGTTTGATCTTTCTCATGCAAAAGGAACTATAAACTTAAAATTAAATGGAAAAGCAGCTGCTTATACTGATATATTAAAAGATGGGGATAATATAGAAGTATTTTGGAGTTAGTAGAAGGGGGCAAGTTATGATAGATTTTCTAGAAGAAGCAAAGGCAATAAAAAAAGAGCTTGTGGCATGGAGAAGAGATTTTCACGAAAATCCAGAACTAGGATTTGAGGAATGGAGAACCTCTGGAGTAATTAAAGAGTTCCTTAAAAGTGAAGGAATTCCATATACAGAAGTTGCTAAAACTGGTATATGTGCAGTTATAAAAGGAGGACAAGAAGGTAAGACTATAGCATTAAGAGCAGATATAGATGGGTTACCCATTCAAGACAAAAAAAGTTGTGATTATAAATCAAAGGTTGAGGGGAAAATGCATGCATGTGGACATGATGCTCATACAACCATATTATTAGGTGCAGCTAAGCTTTTAAATAAGTATAAATCAGAATTAAAAGGGAATGTTAAACTTTTATTTGAACCAGCAGAAGAGACTGTTGGGGGTTCGAGATTTATGATAGGTGAAGGTGTACTAGAAAATCCCAAAGTAGATGGAATAATTGGACTTCATGTAAATGAGGCATTAAGTGCTGGTGAAATTAAAATAAAAAAAGGTGTTGTTAACGCTGCATCTAATCCATTTAAGATAAAGGTTAAAGGGAAAGGTGGGCATGGAGCAGAACCTCATAACGCTGTAGATCCTATAGTAATGGCATCACATCTTGTTCTTGCGCTTCAACCTTTAGTAAGTAGAGAAATTTCACCTGTTAATCCAGCAGTTATAACTGTAGGTAGTATAAATGGTGGATACGCAGAAAATGTAATCCCTGACGAAGTTACATTAAAGGGAATAATAAGAACCATGACAACAGAAGATAGAGAATATTCGAAAAAAAGATTAGAAGAGATAACTAAAAGTATAACAACAGCTTTTAGAGGAGATTATGAAATAGAAATACAAGAAAGTTATCCTTGCCTTTATAATAATGATGATATGGTAGACTTAGTTTCAGAAGCCGCAGTTAAAATTATAGGTAAAGAAAATGTTAAAGAGCAGCTTGCTCCATTTATGGGAGTTGAGAGTTTTGCATATTTTGCTATGGAGAGAAATGCTGCCTTTTACTTTTTAGGAATAGGTAATAAAGAAAGAAATATAGTTAGTCCTATACATAATGCTCTATTCGATATAGATGAAGAATCTCTACCAATAGGAGTAGCTATTCAATGTCAAAGCGCATTTGATTATTTGACAAGAAAGTAATTTAATATTAATCTATTTAGATGGAGAAATATACATTTGGAGTTGATTGTGTGAAAATAGAAATAGGAACAAATGAAGCAGGGCAGAGATTAGATAAATTTTTAAGGAAATTACTAAAAGATGTGCCATTAAGCGTTATATTTAAAGCACTGAGAAAAGGTGACGTTAAAGTTAATGGGAAAAAGCAAAAAGAGAAGTATTCTTTAGAAGTGGGAGACTTAGTTGAAGTAAGGTACGTAACTAGTGAAACGAAGAAAAAAGAACCTAACTTTCAAAAAGTTGATGCTTCAGGATTAAAGATTACATATGAAGATGAAAATCTTTTACTTGTTGAGAAATGGCCAGGAGTATTAGTACATTCTGATAAAAAAGATGGTCCTCCAACTTTAACAGATTATGTATTAAGCTATCTTAATGATAAAGGGGATTATCTTCCAGAGAAAGAGGTTACTTTTACGCCAGCTTCTTGTAATAGATTAGATAGAAATACATCTGGGATGGTGTTTTTTGGTAAAAACTTCGAGGCTTTAAAGAGTTTAAATGAACTTATAAGAGACAGGGAAGTTAAAAAATATTATACTGCCTTAGTAAAAGGTCGTATAAAAGATAGAGTTTATGAAGGGTACATATTAAAGAATCAAGAAAATAATGTATCTAAAGTATATAATGATAGAGTTCCAAACTCTAAAAAAATTGCTATGGAAGTTAAAACTATACAAAGTAATGGAGCTTTTTCATTAATTGAGATAGAGCTTATAACAGGAAGAAGTCATCAATTAAGAGCTCACTTAGCAGAACTTGGCAATCCTATAATAGGAGACGCAAAGTATGGGGAGAAAAAGCTAAATTCATTTTTTAATAATAAATTCGCACTAGATTATCAATATTTATACGCATATAAAGTTATATTTAAAAATGTACCAGAGAAATTTAGCTATCTTAAAAATAAAACTATAGCAGAGGGACTTCCGCCAATGTTTAAGAAGATAAAGACGGATGTGTTTAAATTTTAGTATAAGATAGGGGTTTTCTTATGAAAGAACAATCAACAACTAAAGGCTTTGCCATATTATCTATAGCAGGGCTTTTAGTTAAGATTTTATCTATATTATATGTTCCTTTTTTAATTGGAATTATAGATGATGCTGCATATGGTGTATATAGTAAAACTTACGAGGTTTTTGTTTTTATATATGCTGTATCTAACACTGGGATGCAGGTTGCCGTATGTAAGATAGTGGCGGAACTTAGAGCGTTAGGAAGAGAACGAGATGCAATAAGGGCTTTTAAGCTATCTAGAAAAATGCTTTTAATAATAGGAAGTATATTTACTATTATATTATTTGTTTTTGCAAGACCTATAGCTGAATTAAGCAAAAGCCCTGGGGTAACTTATGGACTTATGGTTTTATCACCTACAATAGTTATAACATCTGTTCTTGTGAGTTATAGAGGATATTTTAATGGAAGAAACAGTATGGATTCCCTTGCTATATCTCAAGTATTAGAGCAAATTATAAATGTAATTGTAAGTTTAATTTTTGCATCTATACTAATAAAGAGCTCTCCAGAGCTCGGAAGTGCAGGAGCAACAGTAGGTACATCAGTAGGTGCATTAATAGCTTGCATATATCTAGTAATAATATTCAAAAGAAAAAGATTTATAGATGAAGCATCAAAACAGCCTTATACTGGAAGACGTATATCTGACAAAAAAATAATGAAAAGAATACTTAGATATGGTTTGCCTATAACTTTAAGTGCTGGGTTAGCCAATTTTGGCTCAATGATAGACATGTTTAATGTAAGTTCTAGATTGGGAGTTCTTGGATATACAGATGAATATCAAAATGTTCTATATGGGCTATTGAGCAGATATAAGACTTTAGTAAATGTTCCACTTATCTTTATTATCTCTTTAGGGGCAGCATTACTTCCTGCTATATCTAGGTCTGTAGTTTTAAAAGATAAGAAGGAGCTTAAGAGAAAAGTAAGTTTTGCATTTAGAATGACCTATGGTATAACAATCCCTGCGGCTTTTGGCTTAGCAGTTCTTTATAATGAGATATATAAATCTTTTTATAATAATTTAACAGGTAGTATGCTTATGCTGTATGGTTCAGGAGTAGTTGTTTTAATGGCTTTAAATCAGATACAATCTACTATGCTTCAAGGAGTTAATAAATTTAGTTTCTTAATATTAAGTTTTGGGACAGGAATAGTAGCTAAAATAATAGTTAACTATGTGTTAGTTGGAATTCCAAGTATAAATATTTATGGAGCAATAGTTGGAGGATTTGCATGTTACTTATTCCCGGTTATTCTAAATCAAATGAAGTTACAAAAGACTATTAAAGTCAAAATACCCCTTATAAGAACTGCAATTAAACCAACAGTTTCAGCGATAGGAATGTCAATAAGTATTATGATAACAAGATTATTACTTACTGCAATATTGCCAAGCTGGTTTATGGAGAGAAGAATATTTATGATTATTTTAACCTTCACTTATATAATGGTTGGGGTAGTTACCTATGCATATATGATGATATTTACAAAAGGCATAAGAAGAAAAGAAATAGAAGATATGTCACCAAGAATATATGGTAAAATACCTTCTTTCATGAGAAAACATTTAAAATAGAAAAGACTATAGTATTAGCTTTAAAAAGTTAGCACTATAGTCTTTTTTGTTACTATAGGAAAGCCACACAAAAGGGGTGCTGGCTATTGTTTAATCTTCTCCAAGTCGCCTGCTTGCAAATAGTAAAAATATAAATAAAGCACCTATTAGAGCCATAACAATTAGATTTTTAATAAATATTGTATCTGCGCTGAAAAGATTAAGTAATAATCCAATACTCAGATATGCTAGAATTCCTATAAATATATAAATTAGTATGTTTATATAAGAAAATTCTAAGCTAATAACTTTATTTACTTCTCTTAAGTTTATTGTTAATCCTATAGCAGAAGTTATAACAGCTGTAATAGCTATTCCATAAATATTTATAGAAGGTATAGAGGTTAAAATAAATAAAGAGCTTATTTCAACTATTTCAATTATTAAAGAATTTCTAACTATTATACCTTGTTTCCCTAAACCATTTAATATTCCAAACATGCTTATGGCTGGGAATAAAATTGGGGTTGCAAATGATGCTGCTTTAATATAAGAACCGAGATCATTTCTAGTAAAAAACATATACCCAAGAGAATCAGGAATAAGCTGGCAGAGTATAAAAGTACATAATCCTAAAAGAAAAGCAATTTTAATTACTTGCTTTATTCGATTAGAAGCATTGAAATAGTCTTTACTTCCCATGGTTTGTGATAAATCAGGAATTAAAAGTGAATTAATAGATGAAATAACTATTATGGGAAAAGTAACAATAACAAAGGCCATTCCATTAAATTTACCTATCATAGCTAATGCTTCAGAATAAGTAAGTCCAGAAGCCATAAGTCTCCGGGGTACTATCAATGTAGATGTTGTACTAAATATTGAAGTCAGAAAACTATTTAAAGCTAATGGAAGAGATATTATTAAAACATCAAACAATAGTTGAGGTCTTCTTTCTGTTTTTGTATATACTTTAGGTATATTACGTATGGTGTGTTTATAATAAATAAAAAGAAGTATAAGGCTTTGTAATTCTCCAATACATAAAGAAAAATATGCAACAGTAACTAGTGCAGAAAGACTTTTAGCCTTTAGGAAATATATTAATGAAGCCAAGATAAATATTCTTAAAGCTTTTTCTAAAATATCAATAAAAGATGGTATAGAAATTTTTGAAACTCCAAAGAAATATCCTTTAAGTATGTTTGAAACTGCAATGAAAAACATCGCAGGACAAGTAACTCTTATAGCATTTATAGTTCTTGAATCATTTACCCCATAGGCACCTATATACGGAGCAAAGAAAAACACCACAATACTAATTATCGCAGCCCATATTAAATTAAAAAAAGCCACTGTTCTTAAAGTTTTAATTAGATTGCCATAATCATTTTTGCTACTATAAAGTGCAGATATTTTTGAAATAGCAGCTATAATACCGGCAGTCATTAAACCTATAAAAAGATTATATATAGGCATAACAAGACCATATAAACCAACACCTTCTGGTCCTAAAACCTTTGATAAATATATTGAAAAAATAAAACCTAAAACTCCAGTTGCAATATTGGAGGAGGTTAGTATGAATGAATTTTTGTAAAATGAGTTGCTTTTCAAAAAGTATCCCTCCTTTGAACATTAATAATTACTATTCTGAATTATTGTTAAATATAACCATGATGAAAGCTTTTGTAATTATTATTACTTTACCTAAATATAAATAAATAGAGGTTGTATTAGGGGGAGTGAGTGTGAAGAAATTTTTAGGTTTTGTGGCATTATCATGTGTTATTACAATAGGAGCGTTTATAGCATATAATTTATCTAAAGATAAAGTTAAGTTAGATGTAATGAAAGGATATGAATATGATATTAAAGCTAAAGGCTTAAATGGAGCTAAAGATATATCCATAGATGAGGAGGGTAATGTATTAGTAGCCTTCGAAAATGAAGTCAGAACTATAAGATCTGATGGCAAAGAAAATAAAATTTTACTAAATCGTAATAGAAATATACAATCTATTATGTATAATAAAGGTAATATATTTTATATATCAGGGAATTCTCTATTTCAATATAATATTAAAACAGAAGAGGATAAAGAGCTATTATCAAACTTACCTAATTCAGGAGAGTACCCAAATAGTAAACTAGCAATAAATGAAGATAAAATATATATTTCTATAGGTGCAGCAACTAATTCTGGGGTAGCTGAAGATGGGAAAACCTATGATTTATCTCCAATAAAAATAACCTTAAAAGGAAAGAATTTTGATGGAGACAAAACAGGAGCTTTCGTTGAATATGGCACTAAAACTTCAGAGGGTCAGGTTGTGAAAGCCGCTTATCCTGGTAACGCATCTATAATTACTTACAATATAAATAATAGTAAAAGTGAGCTGTTTGCATGGGGAATAAGAAATATAAAAGGCTGGGATTTTTATTCTTCAGGTGAGTTATTTGGAATAGTAGGAGGAATGGAAAACAGAGGCTTAAGACCTATAAAAAGTGACGTAGACTATATTTATAATATAAAAAAAGGATATTGGTACGGATGGCCAGACTATAGTGGTGGAGATCCAGTTAATTCTGCTAGATTTAATGAAGCTGAAAGTGAAAAAACTACATTTATATTGGATAAACATCCTACAGTAAATCCAGAAGCACCTTTTTACCAAAGTGAGAGAATAGATAGCCTACAGGCTTTAACTATAGATAAACAGGGCGATTTTTCAAGTGAAAATGCAATACTTTTCTTTGATAAAAACGAAAAAAGGCTATTTAGTTTAACTAAGGATAGAATTTCAAGTAGTTTGGTTAATATTAAGGGGAATGGAGAGATTATTGATATAGAAAAATTCAAGGATAGAATTTTTATGCTTGAGAAAAATGAAGGAATAATATATGAAGTTTATAAAGAAAATAAATTAATAAACACATTTTCTCAAAGATTACTGATTTCAATAATAAGCATATTACTGATTTTTATAATAACGATAATAATAAAGGTTAATTTAACTAAAGAGGTGAAATAAGATGGTAAAGAGAATAGAGAATGCATATGGGAAAATGATTAGAGGTGTATTTTTTGCAGTAAATCCAATAAAGAAAATAGCAGTAAAAACTACATGCATAATCCATAAGTTTATAAATGTTCAGAGCATACAAATATTGCACAATCATGGGGAAGTAGAAGCTTGGAAGTTTTACAAAAAAAATATAAAAGCGTTAAATGCAGGCGTTACATGGGCAGATGGAGATTTTAAGAGTAGTAATCACTTTTTTCACTACAAAAAAGAAAAAGGATTATATGGATTTTCTAATGCTTTAGCAGAGTGTGAGAAATATTATAAATTATCTTTAGATCACTTAAAAAAAGATGAAATGGATAAGGCATTATTCTTTTTAGGGGCAGCTTGTCATTTGGTTCAAGACTCTACTGTACCACATCATGTTAATAATAAGTTATTAAAAAAACATAGGGAATTCGAATTATGGATAATATCTAGACTCTTTAATGATTATGATTTTACAGAAGAAAAAGGGATAATAGAGTATAAAACTGTAAGGGAATATATAAAAGAAAATGCTCTTTATGCCTATGGGGTTCATGAAGAATATAATAATATTTTGGAAAAAGAAGAAAGATATTATAGTATAGCATTGAAAATATTATCTAGAGCGCAACAAAGTACAGCAGGTTTTCTTTTAGATTATTATAATAAAAACTTTTTAGAGAAAAATTCTTCCAATTAAGGAGGGATTTTTTTTTATTTATAGAATACTAAATGGTATATAATGTAAAATAGGTGGGGTTTTATGAATAAAATAATTGTTTTAAATATGAATGATGTTAACTTTGAAGGAAATATTTTAGATGTTGGAGGAGAAAATTACGGAATAATATATAATATTAAAAAGTTTTTAGATGATGAAGTAGCTGTAGATTATGTGGATGATTCTAAAGCTATGGGAACTTTTGAATATGATACTTGCGTATTATTTTTTTCCTTAAGTAAAATAAATACACAAAAAGAACGAGAGAATATGTTAAATGAAATATATCCCCTTATTAAAGAAGAGGGTGAAATATTTTTATGGGATATGATAAAATATAAAAATCAAATATATAAAAATAAATTAAGAGTTATACTTCCAGGAGATAAGATTAAGGAGTTTATTTTAAGGGATATTAACTTCTTAAAGGAATGGGGAGAAGAAGACGGGAAAAAAACACTTGAAAAATACTTTGAAATACAAGAAACTAAAGTATGGGAAGATGTTTACTATATAAAGGCTAAGAAACGGAAAGGAAGTAATACAAATGAAGATACTATTGCTAGCAATAAACTCTCAATTCATTCACAGCAATCTAGCAGTGAGATACCTGAGATCTTTTACACAGGACTTAAATTATGAGGCAGTAATAAAAGAAGTTACTATAAATGATAGAGCTGAAAATATATTAAAAGAGATAATTAAGGAAAAACCAGATGTTGTAGCTTTTTCAGCATATATATGGAATTTAGAGTATGTAGAGAGATTAACTGAACTTATAAAAAGAGTTGATGAAAATATAGAAATACTATATGGTGGGCCAGAAGTATCTTATGATAGCGAAGGTTTCTTTCAAAACAATAAAGTGGACTACATAATATCAGGAGAAGGGGAAGAAACTTATAGAGATTTTGTTTTATATAAATTAGGAGAGTTACCTTTAAGTAAAATAAAAGGCTTATATTTCAAAAAAGATGGAGAAGTTTATTTTAATGGGGAAAGAAAGCTTATGAATATGAATGACATAATATTTCCCTATTCTGATGAAGATAATCTTGAAGATAAGATGGTGTATTACGAAGCTAGTAGAGGGTGTCCATTTTCTTGCAAATATTGCTTAAGTTCTACTATTCATGGCGTAAGATTTTTAGATACTGAAAGAGTTAAAAAAGAATTGCAATTTTTTATGGATAAAAAGGTTAGGTTAGTTAAATTTGTAGATAGAACATTTAACTGCAATCATAAATTTGTTATGGAGATTTGGAGTTTTTTAATTAATTCAGATACTAAGACAAGATTTCATTTTGAGGTATCAGCAGATATATTAAAAGATGATGAGATAAAGCTTTTAAACACAGCACCAAAAGGAAGATTTCAACTAGAGGTTGGAGTTCAAACCACTAATCCACAAATATTAAAAAATATAAATAGGACAATAACCTTTGAAGATATTAAGGAGAAGGTAGTTGAAATAAAAAAAGGAGATAATATTCATCAACATTTAGACCTAATAGCAGGACTATCAGGAGAAGATTATGAATCCTTTAAAAAATCCTTTAATGATGTATATAACCTTGGAGTTGAAATGGTACAGCTAGGGTTTTTAAAACTTTTAAGAGGGTCAGATATGAGAATTGAAGCAGAGGAATGGGGTATTGAATATTCACCTTATCCTCCATATGAAGTTTTAAAGACATCATACATAAATTATTTTGAGTTATTAGAACTTAAAAAAATAGATGAGATGGTTGATAAGTACAATAATTCAGGAAAGTTTTCAAATATATTAAAATATCTAATACCTAAATTTGAAACTCCTTTTGATTTTTTTAAAGAGCTCGGAAACTTCTTTGAAGAAAAAGGATATTTTAATAGAAATATAGGAAGTGTAGAATATTACAAGGTGTTTTTAGATTTTTATAATGAAAAAATGCAAGATAAAGAAGAAAGAATTTTGAAGGAAATAGTAAAATATGATTATTTGTGTTTTAATAAAAAGAGGTGGCTGCCTGATTTTCTTATAAGAGAAGTTAATAAAGATTTAGAAAAAAATATAAAGGAAGCTAAACGAAACAAAATAATTGAGTTAGATTATGATAGTTATCATGTAGAAAAGTTTAGTATAGATATAATTGGTTTTGTTAATAATGATGTAGTAAAAGAAGAGGATTGTTATTTGATTTTTGATGAAAGAGATTTTAATAATTTTATAGATGTTACTAAAATTATTAAAGAGAAAGATTTAATATAATAAAAAAGCTCTGTTTCTTATTTAGTAGGAACAGAGCTTTTTTACGAAAATTCTTAATAAGATGAATTTTCAGTAAATTATATTAAAATACTTTGAATTTTTGTATAAACTACAATTTATATCGCAATTGCTTCAATATAGTATAAAGATCAGATTTGGACAGAGGTGCTAAAAGTCATTATAATATACATAAATGTATATTATAAGCAGAGATATAAAATCAAGGAGGTCAATAATTTGGAGTTTGTAATGAATAAAATTATTAGTATTGACAAAGATGCTGAAACTTATCGCCAAGGAATAGAGAAACTATTGATAGAAAAAGAGATGGAATTAGAAAAAAATATTAATGAACTTAGGCAAGAGTGGGCAATTGAAGAAAAGAAAATACGAGAGGATATAATGAAGGAGAAACTTGGGGTTGCAGAGGAAAAGGCAAAGTCAATTTCTAAAGAAAAAGAAGAATCTATAGAATTAATTAAAAATAAATATGCTGAGACCTCTGATCAAATAGTAAATGAAGTTTTTCTAAAGATAATTAATTCATTATGAGGCAATGATATGGGGAATATAGTTAAATTTAGTGCTGTAAATTCAAAGATAAAGACCTTAAAAGGAAAAATGTTAAAGAAGAATCAGTATTATCAGCTGCTTAATAGCAAAGGGTTTAAAGATGTATTAACCATTTTAAAAGAAAATACTTATTATGGAGAAGTGTTGAAACAGTATGATCTCGACAAAATAAATAGAGGGGAATTAGAAATAATTTTATATAGACATTATGTATCTATACATAATAAATTTATTAGTTACTTTAGTGGAGAATACAGAAAATTCATTAAGAATCTTTTTTTGAAGTGGGAAATAGAGGACTTAAAAATAATAATTAGAGGGAAGTATATAGGTAGATCTAAAGAAGAAATAGAGAGGACTTTGATAGCTAGAAGTTCTTTGAGCACTTTAGATTACTCATATCTACTAGATTCAAAAGACTTAAATGTGCTGATTGAACGATTAAAAGAGACTATTTATTATAAAAGTATAAAAAATCTTATAAAAGATATAGATGTGAATGGATTATTTAGAATTGAAACTGAATTAGATTTTATCTAT
The DNA here is from genome assembly GCF_002320975.1 of Clostridium sp. UBA1652. Classification (NCBI taxonomy): domain Bacteria; kingdom Bacillati; phylum Bacillota; class Clostridia; order Eubacteriales; family Clostridiaceae; genus Clostridium; species Clostridium sp. UBA1652. The sequence goes on along the minus strand of NZ_DCLI01000036.1, from coordinate 40,213 downwards.
TTTTCTAATATAAGAAAAGAACTTAAACATTTGGATAAAGAAAATAGAGAAGTTATAGATGAAATAATAGGTCTAGAGGGTGATCTTTTAAATTTAAGCTGGATTTATAGAGGGAAAAAGTTCTTCAATTTAAGTTCAGAAGAGCTTTTTAATTATACTATTTATGATGGGTTTAAGCTTTCGAAAGAGAAGATTAAACTTTTATGTTATGCAAAAAACGGAGAGGAGTTTCATGATATTATAAAAAACACAAAATATGGGTATATTTACGAGCAAGATGAGACTAAAACTATTGAGAAAAGAGAAAGGGAGTATGAAAAAAGATATTATGGTAAGTACTTAAAAGAAAATAAGCAGAATTTTGGAATGCTTATGAGCTATTTAAACCTATACAGGATAGAAATGAAAGATATAGTTTCAATTGTAGAACAAAAGAGATACTATGGGGATAATAATGCTATGAATTATGTTTCAGTAAGCTTGTAATTTGGAGGTGAGGTTTTGGCTATTGAAAAAATGTACATGGCCAATTTGGTTGGAGCTTTTTCTGATTTTGATAAGTTAACTAAGCTTCTAGCGTTAAGTGGATTTATGCAACCTATAAGTGCTTTACAAGAGATAAATACATCAGACTTTTCTTTAAAGACTTCAGAAGATAATATAGAGGCTTTAATTGATGTAGGTTATATAAGACCATATATTTATGACAATGACATTGGAGTAAGTTATAAAAAAGTTAATGAATTATTAGTGAAGCAAAAAGAATATGAAGTTTATAATAAACCAAGTAAAGATATAGAGTTCAATATAAATAAAGTTGAGGAGACTTTTGGGAATATATACACAACTTATGAGATATTAAAAAAGCAATTAGAAGAATTAATAGATAAAAAGCAATATCTAAAGCATACTCATGAGGTTATTGAATTTTTGAAAGATTCATCTATAGTTATAGAAGATTTATATTCCATGAAGAATTTTAAAGTTGGATTATATAAGGTTAAAAATGAAAATATGATTAAACTTAAAGCTAACTATGAGAATATACCTTCAGTAATCCAAAGTATTTGTAAACAGAAAGATTTCACTATATTTATATCGTTTACTCCATTATTATTAGTGATTGAGGCAGAGCGAATTTTTAAATCTGCTAATTGTGAGGAAATAGAAATTCCTAATCATTATGAAGGTACACCTAGCGAAGTTTTAGAAATTATAAACAATGAGATGAATAGTGTAAACTCATCTATAAGAGATATAGAAACTGGACTAAAAGACTTTTTTAAGACCAATCATAAAATTATAGGGGTTTTAAAAAATAGTTACGAGCTTGAGCTTAAAGCAGGAGAAATAAAAAAAATGTCAGCTTGTACACAGGAGTTCTTTTATACTTCTGGGTGGATACCTAAAAGCAATATAAAGGACTTGGAAAAGATTTTAGAAGGATTTGGAGAAAAAATATTAGTAATAATAAAAAATACAAATGAGCTTAACAATGAAAATATTATTCCACCTACAAAGTTAAAGAACAATAGATTTATAAGACCATTTCAAAGTATAGTAGGAATGTATGGGGTACCTAATTACCATGAGATAGATCCTACCTTATTTTTAGCTATAACTTATACATTGATGTTTGGGGCTATGTTTGGAGATGTAGGTCAGGGAATGGTGCTATTTATAGCAGGGATATATTTAAGAATTAAGCTAAAAAGAGTTAATTTGGGAGGGGTATTAGAAACTCTTGGGATCAGCTCCACTATATTTGGATTTTTGTATGGAAGCATATTTGGATCAGAGCATATTATTAATGCAGTACTAATAAGACCTATGGAAGAAATAAACGATATGTTGGTTGCAGCCGTAATTTTTGGGTGTGTATTTTTATTAATCGGGTTTGTACTTGGGATTATTAATAAATTAAAAATAAAAGATATAGAACATGGGATTTTTGGAAAAGAAGGATTGATGGGCTTTATTTTTTATGTTGGAGTACTTCTATTAGTAGCAGATAAATTATCAAATACAAATGTATTACCAACACTTACTGTTATTGTATTTTTAGTTTTGTGCTTGATAGTTATACTTTTAAAACAACCTTTAGCTAATAAGATTACTGGCAAAAAAGTCTTATTTAATGATGGTGCTAAAGATTATTTTATAGAAGCAAGTTTTGAAGTTATAGAAACAATATTATCAATGTTTTCTAATACTGTTTCATTTATAAGAGTAGGAGCTTTTGCTTTAAACCATGTTGGATTATTTGTAGCTTTTTCTGCTATGGCGGAAATGAGCAATAATGGAGCAGCTTCAATTTTAATATTAATACTTGGAAACATAATAATAATAGGACTTGAAGGGCTTATTGTATTTATTCAAGGATTAAGACTTCAATATTATGAACTTTTTGGTAAGTATTATAATGGTGGAGGAATTCTTTTTGAACCTATAGAAGTTAGTTTTAAATAGTGAAAATTTATTATTAGAAGAGGTGTAATTAAATGATAATATTATTGATTTTAACGTTTTGCATAGTAATAGGAACAATAACATATGGAGTTGTCCAACAAGGAAAAGAGGAAATAACAGGGAAAAGCAAGGTTAAAAAAGCACTAAAGGTTAATTTAGGTGTATTTCTACCTGTAATGACCTTTGCGTTAGTGATGAATATACCAACTATAGCTTCAGCAGCAGATGTAGCTACATACAATCCAGCAGCTGGATTAGGTTATATAGCAGCAGGTTTATCAACTGGGCTTGCGACTATTGGAGCTGGTTATGCTGTTGGAGCAGTAGGATCATCTGCCCTTGGGGCTGTATCAGAGGATCCTAAGATATTAGGAAAAACACTAATATACGTGGGTCTTGGAGAAGGAATAGCTATATATGGACTTATAATATCTATAATGATTTTATCAAGAATATAATACACCGCTATTCTGCAGAAGCTTAACTTAGCTTCATTAAATGTTATTTATAAATAAATATTCGAGGTGTGTTATGAGAAGCTTTCTAATTAGTGATAATAGGGATACCCTAATAGGTATGAAGATGGCTGGAATTGATGGAGTAATTATTAAAGAGAGGCAAGAAGTAATAGAAAAAATTGAAGAACTAAAGAAAACTGATGATATAGGAATAATAATAATTACAGAAAAAATCTCACTTATGGTTAATGATTACGTATATAAGTTAAAGTTATCTAAGGATAAACCGCTTATAATTGAAATTCCAGATAGACACGGATCTAATAAAGGACAAGACTCCATATTAAGATACATAAAGGAGTCAATAGGTCTTAAAATTTAGGGGGTATATTTATGACTACAATTGAGGATAAGATAAATTTATTTTCTAAAGTTATATATGATAAGGTCAATGATGAAAAGGAAGAAAAGCTTAAAGCCTTTGATGCGAAAGCTTTGGAAAAAATAACTTTAGAAAAGAAAAAAATAGATGAGCTTAGAAAAGCTATTAAAATTAGCTTAGATAAGAAATACAATATTAAAGCTAATGAAATAATTGCAAAAGAGAAACTTAATAAACAAAAAGCAATATTAGCAATAAAGGAAGAATTAATCAATAATACCTTATCAGAGGTTAAGGCTAGGCTTTTATATTTTATTTCATCTAAAGAATATAAGAATTATTTTATTTCCTTGTTAGTAAGTATTTTTGATGAGCTAGAGGAAGGTAAATATAATCTGATTGTTCTAGATAGGGATTATAAAAGATTTGAGGAAGATATTAAATCTGCTATAAATAAATATTCTCATATAGATATAAAAGTTGAAACATCAAATGAGGAATTTATAGGTGGTGTAATATTAAAAGACGAAAAAGAAACCTTCAAAATTGATAATAGTCTTTATTATAAGTTAGAAGAATGTAAAGAATTTATAGGTATAAAGGTTATGGAAAAGTTAGCGTAGGAGATGGTTTTATGGAAGGTAGAATAATAGGAGTCAATGGTCCTGTTATAAAAGCCGAGGGAATGAAAGGCTTTAAAATGAGAGAAATGGTTACTGTAGGATCAAAAAAATTAATTGGTGAAATAATTATTTTAGAAGAAGATTTTGCGACCATTCAAGTTTATGAAGAAACAGGTGGACTTAAAATAGGTGAAAAAGTGATTTCCACAGGTAATCCACTTTCATTAAAATTAGGACCTGGGTTATTGGGAAGTATTTTTGATGGAATAGAAAGACCATTAGAGAAAATAAATGAAAATTCTGATGGATTTATACCAGAAGGAATAGGGCTTATATCTATAGATGAAGAAAAACTTTGGGAAGTAAAGGTAACAGTTAATATTGGTGATGAGCTGGAAGCAGGTCAAGTGTATGCTGAAATTCAAGAAACACCTTCTATAACCCATAAGTTAATGGTTCCTCCAAATTTACAAGGAAAAGTTAAAGATATAAAACCAAATGGAAAATATAATATAGAAGAGGTAATAGTTACTCTAGAAAATAATGATGGTGTTCATGAACTTAAATTATACCAGCTTTGGCCAGTAAGAAAACCAAGACCTGTTAAAGAGAAGAAGACGATATTTAGACCCTTAATAACAGGTCAAAGAATAATTGATATGTTTTTTCCACTAGCAAAAGGTGGAACCTGTGCTATACCAGGTGGATTTGGAACTGGGAAAACAATGACTCAGCATCAATTAGCTAAATGGTCAGATGCAGATATAATAGTTTATATTGGATGCGGAGAACGTGGAAATGAAATGACTGAGGTATTAGAAGATTTTCCTAAGCTCATAGATCCTAGAACTAATCTTGCACTTATGAATAGAACTATTTTGATAGCGAATACGTCTAATATGCCAGTTGCAGCTAGAGAAGCCAGCATTTATACGGGAATAACTTTAGCTGAGTACTTTAGAGACATGGGTTATCATGTAGCTATTATGGCAGATTCAACATCAAGATGGGCAGAAGCCTTAAGAGAGATTTCAGGAAGACTTGAGGAAATGCCAGCAGAGGAAGGATATCCAGCTTATTTACCTTCAAGAATAGCAGAATTTTATGAGAGAGCAGGATACGTTGATACATTAAATGAAGAAGAAGGGTCAGTAACTGTAATTGGAGCGGTTTCGCCAGCAGGAGGAGATTTCTCAGAGCCAGTTACTCAAAACACCAAACGATTTGTATCAGCCTTTTTAGGTCTTGATAAAAAACTTGCTTATGCAAGACATTATCCAGCTATTAATTGGTTAGCTAGTTATAGTGGATACTTGCCATTACTTAGAGAATGGTATGAAGAAAATGTAGCAGATGATATTTTTAATTTAAGAGCAGATATGCTTAAACTATTGTATGAAGAAGATAAACTTTTGGAAATAGTTAAGTTAGTCGGTGAAGATGTTCTTCCGGATGATCAAAGGCTTATTATAGAAGTTGCTAAAGCTTTAAAGGTAGGATTCCTTCAGCAAAATGCTTATAATGCAGTGGATACCTATGTACCACTAGATAAGCAATATAAAATGCTAAAGGTTATAAATAGTTTTTATAAACAAGGGGTAAAAGCAGTTAAGCTTGGAATACCAATAGCTATAATAATGGACAGAGATCTAATAGAAAGAATATATAAGATGAAATATAACATTCCAAACGATAATTTAAATGAAATAGATGATCTAGAGAACGATATAGCAAATTATATGAATAATCTTATAGCAAAATATAGATAGGAGGAGGATGGAGTGAGGAAAGAGTATTTAACCTTAAATAGAGTTCAAGGACCTTTAATTGTATTATCTAATGTAAAAGATGTTGCTTACGATGAAATTGTAGATATTATAGTTGATGGAAAAGATAAGAAGAAAGGCAAAGTAGTTCAAATTCATAAAGACAAGGCAATAATACAAGTATTTGAATCTACTATTGGTATGTCTGTAGATAATACTTCAGTTCATTTTAGAGGAGAATCACTTAAGATACCACTATCTAAGGATATACTTGGAAGAGAGTTTAATGGGGTAGGAGAATGCAGAGATAAGGGTGGAGAGATATATTCATCTAAGAAGTATGATGTTAATGGAAGACCTATGAATCCTGTAGCAAGAAAGTATCCAAGAGACTATATTCAAACAGGAATATCATCTATTGATTGTTTATCAACCCTTATAAGAGGACAAAAGCTTCCCATTTTCTCGGGAAATGGTATGCAACATAATGAGCTTGCAGCGCAGATTGTTAAGCAAGCTAAGATTTCAGAAGAAAATGAGGATAATTTCTGCATTGTTTTTGGAGCCATGGGAATAAAATACGACGATGCTAACTTCTTTAAGAAAAATTTTGAAGAAGCTGGAGTTCTTGAAAAGGTTGTTATGTTCACTAATTTGGCAGACGACCCTATAGTAGAGAGGATAGTAACACCAAGATGTGCTTTAACTGCTGCTGAATATTTAGCTTTTGAAGAAGGTATGCATGTGCTTGTAATATTAACGGATATAACGAGCTATTGTGAAGCTTTAAGAGAGCTATCATCTTTAAGAGAAGAGGTTCCTAGTAGAAAAGGATATCCAGGATATTTATATTCAGATTTAGCATCTTTATATGAAAGAGCAGGCATGATGATAGGAAAACAAGGCAGTATAACTCAGATACCAATACTTACAATGCCAAATGATGATATAACTCATCCTATACCAGACCTTACTGGATTTATAACAGAGGGCCAGATAGTTTTAAGTAGAGGCATACAGCAAAGAGATATATATCCATCGGTTAATATACTTCCTTCTTTATCAAGGCTTATGAAGGACGGTATAGGAGAAGGTTTTACTAGAGAGGATCATAGTGAGGTTTCTAATCAGATATTTGCAGCATATTCTAAGGTTCAGGATGTAATAGCCTTAGCTCAGGTTATAGGAGAAGAGGAACTTTCAGAACTGGATAAAAACTATATGGAGTTTGGAAGAGTATTTGAAAATAGATTCTTAAAACAAGATTATGATGAAAATAGAGAAATGGAAGAAACCTTAGATTTAGCTTGGCAAGTATTGGGTATATTACCTAGAAAAGAATTAGATAGAGTTTCACCAGATATATTGAATAAATACTATAAAGCTATGGAGAGATGATATGGAAAACTTTGTGCCAACTAAAGCGAATCTAATGGCTGCTAAAAATTCTTTAGAGTTCTCTAAAAAGGGTTTTGAATTACTAGATAAAAAAAGAAATGTTTTGATTAGAGAGATGATGTCATATGTAGCTACAGCGCATGAGTTACAGGAAAAAATAAATATAACTTTTGGAAAAGCATATGAAGCATTGATTGAAGCGAACATCATATCTGGTGTAGTAAACGTTGAAGATATTTCTATGACTGTAGAAGAAGCTAATGACTATGAATTATTATTTAAAAGTGTTATGGGAGTTGAAGTACCTATAATAAATTTTGATAAAAAAGACATAGACCTTAAATATAGCGTTTTTAGAACTGGAGCAGCTATAGATGAGGCTATGAGAGAATTCAATAATGTTAGATATTTAACTTATGAATTAGCGGAAGTTGAAAATGCTGTATACAAATTAGCTATGGAGGTCAAAAAGACTCAAAAGAGAGCTAATGCGCTCCAGAATATACAAATTCCGAAATTCCAAGAGATAGTAAAGTTTGTTACAGAGGTTTTAGAAGAGAAAGATAGGGAAGATTTCTTTAGATTGAAAATTGTAAAAAAGAAACATAAAATAGAATATTAATAACTTATAAAGCATAGAAGAATTTAGACTTTCTATGCTTTTTTGTTTATATTGTAATAATTATTTTAATATTTTTAGGCTAAAAATGTGATATTATAGAAGTGAGTCGGAGGTGCTTTGTTAGAAAATAGTATTAAAGACTGTTTAAGTTGATTATATATATCTCTATAGGATATAATTATGTATAGTTATAAGTTTTAAGGAGACGCATTTATGAAATACGTAATAGCACTAATAAGCACTTTTTTAATCGTGTATTTTATAATACCTTTTTTGATGAAATTATTTGTAAAATATGATTTTTTGGATAAGCCTACTCAGAGAAAAAATCATAGAGAGCCGATTCCTCTTTGTGGTGGAGTAGGTATGTTTATAGGTTTTTTTGTAGTTTATTTTGTAGCTATGGGAAGGAATATAAACAAGGAAAATATAAGTGTTTTTATTGGAGCATTAGCAATACTAATTATAGGGCTAGTTGATGATTACTATAAAACAAGAGGAAAGGAATTTCCTATTTATCCAAGATTTTTGGTTCAAATATTAGCTGCTATATTAGTTTATAATAGCGGGATATCATTTTCTGGATTTACTAATCCAATAACAGGGCAATTTGTACAACTTCATATAGCTTTACAATTTTTATTAACTGTAACCTGGCTATTTGGGGTAACAACAGTTATAAATTGGTCGGATGGAATGGATGGACTTGCAGGTAGTATTTCTACAATATCATCTGTAACGTTGTTTATTGTAGCTCTTGTTATGAATCAAAGTGATTCTGCTATTGTATGTATTATTTTAGTAGGAGCAATACTAGGCTTTTTAAATTATAATAGACATCCAGCAGTGGTTTTTATGGGAGATTCAGGAGCCAACTTTTTAGGTTTTATCTTAGGAATAATAGCTTTAGATGGTGCTTTTAAACAAGCTACTATAATGAGTCTTTTTATACCTATATTAGCATTAGGGGTACCTATATTTGATAATATATTTGTTATATTTAAAAGATATACAGAAGGGAAACCAGTATATCAAGCCGATAGGAGCCAAATTCATTTTAGACTACAAGAAAAAGGTCTTACAACAAATCAGGTTGTGGCATATATATGTGCCATAAGTTTTGTATTAAGTATGTTATCAATAGTATTATTATTTATTAAGATATAAGAGCGACTTGTTCGCTTTTTTGTTTTAAAGCTGTAATATTTTAAAAGGGGTGATTTAATGAATATAAATTTTAATGAAAAAATAAATCGGTTAAATACAGGTAGCATTAAATGGGATAATCATGGAGAAGATTACATACCATTATGGGTAGCTGATATGGATTTTAAATCTCCTGATGAAGTCTTGGAATCTCTAGAGAAAAGAATTGCTCATGGAATATTTGGTTATACAAAGGAAGACAAAGAATTAACAAATATAATAATGGAACATTTCAAAAAGCAATACGGTTATGAAATAGACAGCTCTTGGCTTGTGTGGCTTCCAAGTGTTATGCCAGCAGTAAATGTTATATGCAGGATGATTGAAGGGTCAATAATGATTAATACTCCTATGTATATGAATATAAGAAGTGCTCCTATTAATGCAGATAAGGAGATAATAGAGGTTCCTTTAAAGCATTCACAAGGAACATATACCTTTGATTTTGAAGCTATGGAGAAGTCCATTAAAGCTGATACAAAATTATTTATATTGTGTAATCCTCATAATCCAGTAGGAAGAGTTTACACAAAAGAAGAATTAGATAAATTAGTAGTTTTTGCTAAAAAACATAATTTAATAATTTGTTCAGATGAAATTCATTGCGAACTGGTTTATGAAAAGAAACATATTCCAATGGCTACATTAAAGGATGAATTTATCAATAGCATAACTTTAATGAGTCCAGGAAAAACATATAATCTTCCTGGAATACCTATTGCTTTTGGTGTGATTCCAGACAAGGATTTAAGAAACCAATTTTTGAAGGCTTCAGCAGGGGTGCTACCAAAACCAGGAGTATTAAACTATGAGGTATGCAAGGCTGCATATAGTAAAGGTGAAGCTTGGAGACAAGAACTTTTAAAGTATTTAAAAGATAATGTGAGTTTTCTAAAGGAAGAAATAAATAGAAGAATGCCAGCTTTAAAAATAGGAGAAGTTGAAGGCAGTTATTTAGCCTGGATTGATGCTAGAGAATTAGGAGTAGACGATCCGTATAAATTTTTTTTAAAGGAAGCAAAAGTTGTTTTCTCTGATGGAAGAGATTTTGGTGAAAGTGGATACCTAAGATTGAATTTTGCTTGCAGTAGAGAAGTCTTGGAAGAAGCTTTAGATAGGATGGAGAATGCTATAAATAAAATATTAAAGTTATAAATAATAAATTATTTACACTTTAAATCATATAATGTATAATATAAAAAACACTTATCGAGAGAGGTGGAGGGGCTGGCCCTATGAAACCCAGCAACCCATAAGTTTTCATTTAGACTTACAGGGTGCTAATTCCTGCAACTATTTAGTTGGAAGATAAGGATATTGCTTGGGGAAGTCTATTTATGCCTAAAGGAAATATCCTTTAGGTTTTTTTATTTTAAAATTTAAGGGGGTTAACAAATGTTTATAAAGGATATTTTTAAAGAAAAAAAGGTTGTATTTTCGTTTGAAATATTTCCACCAAAAACAACATCATCATTGGATACTATATATAAAACTATAGAGGATTTAAAAGATTTAAAACCAGATTTTATATCAGTAACTTATGGTGCTGGGGGAAGTACTATAGATAATAAGACAACTTTATTGTCGTCTTTAATAAAAAATAAATACGGAATAGAATCAGCGGCTCATTTAACCTGTATAGGTTCATCTAAAAAGGATATTGAGACAATACTAGAAGATTTAAAGAAAAATAATATTGAAAATATTTTGGCTTTAAGAGGTGATATTCCAGAGTATAAAACTTCAAGTGGTGAGTTTTCATACGCGTATGAATTAATATCTCATATAAAAGAACATGGGGATTTTGGAATAAGTGCAGCTTGTTATCCAGAAGGACATCTTGAATGTAGAGATTTGGATTTAGATATACTTAGACTTAAGCAAAAAGTGGAAAATGGGGCAGAACATTTAGTTTCACAACTTTTTTTTAACAATAATGTTTTTTATGATTTTCTAGAAAGATGTTCTAAGAAATCTATAGAGGTACCTATTGAAGCAGGTATAATGCCGGTAATAAATAAAAAGCAAATAGAGAGAATAACCGCTTTATGTGGAGCAGAATTACCAGGAAAATTTATTAAGATTATGAATAAATATGAGCATAATCCAGAGGCTCTAAGAGATGCTGGAATAGCTTATGCAGTAGAACAGATAGTTGATTTATTATCATCAGGTGTAAGAGGAATTCATTTATATACTATGAATAATCCTTTGGTTGCAAGAAGGATAACAGAAAGTGTAGGATCTATTATTACAAGTTTAAACAAGGATATAATTGTTTAAATAAAATCATTGCTATTTGAGAAAAATATCTATGACTAAACATAGAAGGAGTGATTTTATGAACAGAGAAAGTCAACAGGACGCATTTAAAGTTGCAAAAAAGATGATGATAGATGGTGAAGATTGGGATAAAATAATGCAAGAAACTAGACTTAGATTAAAGGATTTAAAAAGAATACAGCAAAATGAAATAGACCCACATTTCTAGGATTAAGTAAGAACCTATAGACTAAATAATTAGTTTATAGGCTCTTTTTATATTAGGGATTTTCTCCTTTAAGAAAATATTAAGAACATTACTATAAAAATATTAAGAAAATGAAGATATTATAAGTTTATAGAATAAAAGGAGTGAGTAGTAATGAAGAGCAAAGGGAAAGCATTAATATTTTCCATATTACCTGGAGGAGGACATTTCTATTTAGGTACCTATACTAGAGGAATTATTTTTCTTATAAGTTCAATAATATTTTCTATGAGTTTTAGAAACTATGGATACGGGCCATTTAATGCCTTTAACGGATTAAACAATTTATTTCATAACTTTGCCGTTTTGATTTGGATTTATTCAGCTATCGATGCATATGTTAGTGCTGATTATATTAATAATGGCGGAATTAATTTGGAAGATGAGAGGAGTTTTTCTACTAGAAATAAAAATCTTTTAGGAATTATCTTGGCTTTAGTACCAGGATTAGGACACCTTTATGAAGAGCATTCTGAAAAAGGATCTAAGCTATTAGTTATTTTCATTGTAACTGCAGCAATAGGCGGATTTTTTAATACTGGACTAATAAATGACTTGTTGCTTATTTTATCAATATATTCAGTTTTAGATTTGATGGCAATGAGAGACGGGAAAAGTTTTGGGTTTAAGGTAGAAAACTCAAAAGAGTTTAAGACAATTATTAAAATCGCAGGAATTGCTTTAATAGCATTTGGTATATCTCAAGGCTTCCAAATAGCATCAACATATTTAGTTGATTATGGCTTTAACTATCTATTAAATATAGTTTCATTAGGAATGAAAGCTCTTATTTTAATAGTAATAGGAATGATTATATTATTTAAAACAAGAAAATAAGTTTTTTAAAACAGTACACGATAAATCTTAATCGTGTACTGTTTTTTTGTATATGAAACAAATATTTTTATGTTAAAATTAATATATTAAGTTTAAGTAATTATAAATATTGGAAGAATATAAATGAAGAGAGGTGAATTTTTTGAGAATATATGGTGTATTGAATATAGATATAGTTAATTCTAGGGGTTTAGCTAATAGAATAGAAATTCAAGAAAATTTAAAAAAATATATAAAAGAGCTAAATGATGAGTATAAAGAACTTTTAGTTTCATACATAACCTTCACTTTAGGAGATGAAATTCAGATAGTATTAAATAAAGCAGAGGAAAGTTATAGTATATTTAAAAAATTTCAAACATATCTTTTAAATGAAAATATTAAATGCTATGGGGGACTAGGTATAGGAACCATTGATACAAAGATATCAAAAGATAGCAGAGAGATGGATGGAAAGGCTTTTGTATATGCAAGAGAAGCCATTAATATAGCTAAAGATAGGAATAGATTTTATAATAAATATTTAAATTCAAAGGAGAATAGAGTACTGTTTAGAGGCGAAGAAGTATATTTTAATAAAGTTAATAATGATAATTCATTAAGAGAAGTTGCTATTACCTCCACCTATAATACTGAAGATACATTAATTTTAAATAGAGTAATTAACACTTTAATAGAAAATAATGAGGTCATTGAGGAGAAGTTCACAGAAAAGCAAAGAGAAGTAATTTATCTATATGAGAAATATGGATCATATAGCTCAATAGTAGATAATATACCAGAATTCTCAAAAGCTAGTATATCTCAAAAGTTAAACACCTCTAACTATTTTTTAACTATACATAATAAAAGTATGATAAGAGAGTTGCTGAAAACTTATATAGTTAAATTAAAGGAGAATTTGAATGGATTTTAGTTTTGCATTATTGCTTATAAATATTCATCTAGTTTTTGACTTTATATTTCAAGGCAAAAGTATTATAGAATTACGATTTCCTCAAAAATATAATAAAGAAAGTATTGTAAAATCAATAAAGGGAAATCTAAGACATGTTCTAAAACATTTATTTGGCAGTTTAATAATTGTTGGAGTGTTCTGTAAATTAAATGGACAAGGAGTGCCGATAATTGAGATTATTGCAATAACAGTTACTCACTTTATTATTGATGAATCAAAGTCAATACTGATTATGAAAAAAATATTTTTGCAAGAAGATGTATGGATTTTTTTGATGGATCAAATTTTGCATTTATTAGCTATTTACCTAATATGCTTTATAGGAGATTTTAATAGTTTAATGCTCATAGCGAATTACAATCTCTCTTATTTAGATAAAATATTATTAATAATACTTATTGCGATTGTTACTACTTTTGCTACGGGAATATTTATTAAGATTTTAATGAAGTCGTTAGAAAACAATCCTTATAAAAAATTAATCAAAAAGAATGTATACTTACCTAGTGAGAAGAAAAATTTATCTGGAGCTAGAAATGGAGGCTTTATAATTGGAATATTGGAAAGGTCTTTTATATTAATTATAATGATAATAAATCAACCCTCTATGATAGGTTTTGTGTTAGCAACTAAATCTATAGCTAGATTTAAGAAATTAGAAGATGAAAGTTTTGCTGAATATTTTATAATTGGCAGCTTTACTAGTTTTATAATAGCTATTTTAGGAGGTTATTTAATATCAAATTTACTAAAGAGTATTACATAAAATTGCTAAAGAACATTGATTTTTTTTAGCATATTTTATAGCTTTTCTAGCTAGATGAAATGAGGGTCCATCTAATTGGTTTACTGTAAGTTCATAGTTGTTTATAGATATATCTCCAATACCTAAACCTGTATAAAAATCTATATAATCAGGAAGTTCACTTTTGAAAAAATTTATAATATCTAAATAAGGTGTATTTTCTTTCAATAATCCCTGCCATTCATCTCCTAAAGTAATTATAAAAGGAGATACTATATAAGTTTTAAAAGTTAAATTACATTTTTTTAAAGTATCTATTAGTATATATTGAATCTCATCTCTATTACTTAAAGTTCTGGAATTTTTCAAATCACATACCATTGTTATAAAATTCATAACTAATCTCCTATAAATATTAGTAAGTTAAAATTAATTGGTTAACTTCTCTATAGTTAAGATTAAAAACTTAACTATAGAGAAGTTAATGTTTTGTTATTAACTTATATTATATTTCATATTATGATTAGATAATAAATTTGGACAACTACTTTTATAATGGAATAATTTTAAATAATTTCAATTATAAAATTAATGCAAAAACTCGAAGCATATGCAATAATTATAGTATATAAACTGAAAGGGGAAAAACGATGGCAGTTAGAACAATCGTACAATTAGGCGATGAACATTTAAAAAAAATATCAGAGCCTGTGAAAGAAATTAATGAAGAAATATTAAACCTTGTTAAGGATTTAAAGGATACTTTAGCTACAGTTGAGGGAGTTGGACTTGCAGCACCTCAGATAGCTGTGAATAAAAGAGTTATATATATAGACTTAAGAGATGGCTCAGAGCCGATTGTATTAATAAATCCTGTTATAACTGAAAAAGAAGGCAGTGAGATGGATTACGAAGGCTGCTTAAGCTATGTAGGTTATGAAGGTATGGTTGAAAGACCTACTAGAGTTGTAGTTCAGGCTTTAAATGAAGACGGAGATTTAATGGAATATGAAGCAGAAGACTTTTTAGCTAGATGCTTCTGCCATGAAATAGATCATCTTGAAGGTATTATGTATACAGATAAAGCTACTGAGATCTTTGAACTTGAGGAAGAAGAGTACGAAGATGAAGAAGAATACGAAGAATAAAAAAGCGACATTGTCGCTTTTTTTATTGTATATGAACGTAAAGTTTATATTGTAGACATTTTAGAAGAATTTATATATAAAATGATCTGAAGCCGCATAAACACTATATATAGTTATATATCTAGCTATCTATATAGGGAAATATATATCTAGATATATTCCTATTTCTTTATTGACATGTATTTTTTATAGAAGTATAATATCCTTTTAATGGGAAAAGAAGGTGATGTAATGCATAAAGATTTTAATGAAGAACAAGAGATTTTAAAACAAAAGATTCATAGAGTAGAGCGAGAAATAAAAAAAAGAGAAGATGAAGAAGAAAAGTTTAAGGATAAAATAGCACTTTTAAAAAAAGCAGCTAAGGGCAGTTATAACTTAGAACTAGAAAATACAAAAATAATATATGATATTGTAAATAAAAATCTTCAGAATTATAGAGAATCTATAGTTAATCCGTATTTTGGAAGGATTGATTTTAAAGAAGATAAAAAAATACCTGAGAGTCTTTATATAGGTAAACATGGAATATATAGTTCAGAGGATGGAGAAGAAATAGTAATAGACTGGAGAGCTCCTATATCAGATCTTTATTATAGTGGAACTGAAGGTGAAGCCTATTATAGATCACCTATTGGTGTAATAAGTGGAAAGCTATTACTAAAGAGAAAGTTTTTAATAAAAGACGGTGACCTTGAGAAAATTTTTGATGATGGAATAAATGAGATAATACTAAAGGGTGAAGAAGTAGATCAGGAAAATCAATTAGTGGATGAATTTTTGAAGATTAATCTAGAGGAAAGTGCTGGTAGCAAATTAAAAGAAGTTGTGGCAACGATTCAAAGAGAACAGAACGACATAATTAGAGCTCCACTAAACTTCCCTATAATTGTTCAAGGATCAGCTGGATCTGGGAAAACTACAATAGCTTTACATAGGTTAGCTTATTTGGTTTATAGATATAATGAAAAAATAACAGGAAAAGATATATTGGTTTTAGCACCTAATAAATTATTTTTAGATTATATATCTGAGATACTTCCAAACTTAGGAACTTATGATGTTAATCAAAAAACTTTTGCACTACTAGGTAAAGACTATTTGAACTTTAAAAGTAAAGTATATTCAAGAGATGATAAGTTAAAGGAAATCCTTGAAGGTGATCAAGAAAAAAGTAAACTAATCAAAAATTCTAGTAAAGTAAAAGGCTCTTTAGTATTTAAGGTTATACTAGATAGACTTATAACCATTTGGGAAAGAGAGTCACAAAACCTTAAGGATATAAAGGTTCAAGGCTTTACATTATATAATGAAAAAGAAATAAAGAGATTATATTTTAAAGATTTAGTACACTTTCCAGTAAATAAAAGAATAGAAGAAATTTATAAGTATTTTAAAAAGAAATTAGATAATACACTTGTAAAAATATATGAACAGCTAGATTTATTCTATGATTTGAAGATAAATAAAATTAAAAAGAATAATGAGGACTCCAAAGAGAGAAGAGAAAGATTAATTAGCATATATAATCAAAGAGATGAGATAAAAAATAATCTTAAAAAAGAAGCTTTAGTGAAGCTTAAAGAATATTTTGATACATGGAACAGCTCTAGTGGAGAAGGACTATATTACAGACTTTTTGAAGATGAAGAAATATTTAATGAAGCTACTGGTGAGAAAATACCAAAAGTGTTAGCTGATTTTATGAAGGAAGAAGTTTTAAATAACAGAGATAAGAATATAATAGATGAAGATGATATAGCTCCACTTTTATATTTAAAATTTAAAACTGAAGGGGTTAAAGAGGAGAATAAGTTTAAACATATAGTAATAGATGAAGCACAGGACTACTCGCCACTTATGTTTATAGTTTCAAAAATGTTGTCTATAGGAAGCTCTATGACAATAGTAGGAGACTTAGGACAAGGAATATATAGTTACAAAGGTATAGACAGCTGGGATGGGTTAATTAGGGATGTATTTGAAGGTGATTGCACTTATATATCATTAAGCCAAAGTTATAGAAGTACTATTGAAATAATAGATTTTGCTAATGAAGTTTTAAGTAAACAACAAAATGCTCCTAAACCAGCTAAGGCAGTTATAAGAAGAGGACCAAAACCTCAGTTAATAAAATTTAGTAATTTTAAAGAATTAGCATCTACTATAGACAATTTAGTAGAGGAAATAACTTCAACTAACAAAAAATCTATAGCTATAATTTGTAAAACCTTTAGAGACTGTAAAAAGCTTAGAGATAGAATAAAAGCCTATAGCAAAACTCAGTGGACATTAGTAAAAGAGGGAGATAGTGAGTTAGATGTAACTAATATAATACTACCATCCTATCTAACTAAAGGCTTGGAATTTGATTGCACTATAATATATGATGTATCAAAAGATGTCTACAAAGATAGTGAAGAAGACAAAAAGCTATTGTATGTAGCCTTAACTCGTGCACTTCACAATGAGTACGTTATTTATAATGATGAAGTTAGTGAATTAATAGAGTAATATTTTTAGAAATGGTTGTTAGTAGATTAGCTCTATGATAGAATTAATGTGAATTTAATAGTAACTAAAAATTCCCCTAAAATGGGGAATTTTTTATGAAGAAAATATAATCAAAAAGTGGAAAGGTGA
Source organism: Clostridium sp. UBA1652 (assembly GCF_002320975.1). Classification (NCBI taxonomy): domain Bacteria; kingdom Bacillati; phylum Bacillota; class Clostridia; order Eubacteriales; family Clostridiaceae; genus Clostridium; species Clostridium sp. UBA1652. The sequence continues at coordinate 22,428 of NZ_DCLI01000036.1, read as the reverse complement.
GTATAATGGAAGAAAAAGAAATAATGTCATTTAAAGATGAAGATGGAAATAAAGTAGACTTTGAGGCAATAGCACGAATATATTTAGAAGAACAAGAATATTTAATACTATCCCCATTAAATGGAGATGGAAATGAAGATGATGCATATATATTTAGAGTAGACTACGTAGATGAAAAGCAAGAATTAAACTTAGTAGAAGATGATGAGGAATTTCAAGCAGTTAAGAAAGAATATAAACAATTACTGTATTAAGGAGAGGGAAATATGGTAAAAAATGAAATTATTAAGGCGCTTAAAGAAAAGGGCGTAAGTGACATTGAGGAGATAAAATATAAAAGAGGTTATCTGTTGGTGAAATTCTTTTATGATTTTGATGACGATGAAATATCAGCAGCTAGAACTTATTCAAATGAAGAGGGAACATATGAATCAGAAACAGAGGAATGGTTTAAAGAGTTATATCTTCCTTACCTTTATGATATCTCATTAGACAATGTTGAAGAATATATAGAAGAGATAACAGAAGAATATGAGATTCAAGGGCAATTTGTAGCTTATGATGTGGATATAAATAACCCAACCTTTGGAGAATTTTTAGCTATATTTAGCGAAGATGAAGAAGAAGTAGATATTGATGAGGTTGTAGAAGAATTAGATCTATAAAGATATGGATAAGCAAAAAAAGAAACTCAATTAATTGAGTTTCTTTTTTTATGCAGAGTTATGCTATGTACTTTAAATATGTCCTTTTTTTTAAACTTAGTTTATTCTTATAAGTTTTATAAAGTTGTTTTTGTTTTAAAGAAACTGACTTGTCCAAACTTTGACTTAAATTAAGAACTATTTTATTAGTAGGTAACAAAAACTTCAAAAAGAAGTTTAAAAGTGCTCTTTTAATTAAAATTTTTCTATTTAGTATATAACAACCCATACCCAACACCCCATTTATTAGTTGATACTTCAACAAATCTCTTAAGATAATTATAACAAATTCGGAAATTATGTAAAATCATTTCGTATGTCAATTAATTACAAAAAATATATATGTTTGGACAAGTATTTACAAAAAAGTATTTTATAGTGCGGCTGTTTGTTACATAATGTAACAAATTAACAAAAATAGGAAATTATTCAAAAATAATTATATGTCGAAATAGTTAAAATTGATGTATTAAAGTTAGCAACAACAGCTGTTATATGATATAATTTTCCTTGATAAATGTTGAATTTATTTGTAAAATAGTTTTAAGTTTATCTGATGTCTAGCCATTGTAACACTCCCATCTTATATTAAAGATGGAGATAACAATGGCAGGACCCTAGATAAGTTCAACTAAACTTCAGTGGGAGATCTCAAAACTCCCTCTGAAGTAAGTTTCACTTTATACAAGGAAGAAGGTACATAATGGACATAGATGCATTAATAGCAAGAATCAATGAATTATATAAAAAAAGTAAAGAAGTAGGATTAACAGAAGAAGAAAAAGAAGAGCAAGCTAAATTAAGAAGAAGATATATAGATTCAGTGAAAAGTAATTTTAGGGCTCAATTAGAGACCGTTAAACCTAATAAACCGACAAATAAACATAGAAATTAATTAATTTAATGATGGGGGCGTTTAGAATGATTGTGACTGTTGAAAAGCTTATCAAGGACTTTAACCTTGAAGTGCTAGTAGAAGGGTGTGCGAATAAAGAAATAACTGTAAGCGATATTAATAGACCAGGATTACAACTAGCTGGATTCTATAATTATTTTGCTGCAGAAAGAATACAGGTTATAGGAAAAGCTGAGTGGAGCTTCCTAGAAGACATGGGTATTGAAATTAGAAAAAAAAGATTAAATAAATTTTTAAGTTTTGATTCAACTTGTATTATTATAACAAGGGACTTAGAACCACATGAAGAACTTATAAAAGCTGCGGAAAAAAGTAAGGTGTGGGTTTTAAGAAGTGATACTATAACAACAAAGTTTATAAGCAAGTTAACTATATATTTAGGTGATAAAATGGCACCTGAAACAAGACTTCATGGAGTATTAGTTGATGTATATGGAGTAGGAATATTAATAACAGGCGAAAGCGGAATAGGTAAAAGTGAAACAGCTCTAGAATTAATAAAAAGAGGGCATAGAATAGCTACTGACGATGCTGTTGATATAAGAGAAATAGATGGGGAACTTGTGGGTTCATCTCCTGAAATAACTTTTGGAATGCTTGAAGTTAGAGGAATGGGAATAATAGATATCTCTGCTTTATATGGACTAAGCTCAATAATTCCATCAAAAGACATAAAATTAGTAATACATTTTGAGCATTGGAAAGATGATGGAGATTACGATAGATTAGGTACTAACGCAGAATTTATGGATATACTAGGAGTTAATGTTAGAAGACTAGTAGTTCCAGTGAGACCAGGTAGAAATATTGCGGTTATAATAGAAGCAGCTGCTGCAAACTATAGATATTCATTGATGTCTAAAGTTACTCCAGTAGATATTATAGAAAGTAGAATGAATAAACTTTAATATTATAGCTAAAACATAGGCATACTATAATAAATATTATAGTAAAGGTGGGCCTATGATAATATATGATATTTCTAATAAATTTAAAGAAGTTGAGGAATGGGATAAAGAAAATAGCTTTTATTGGATAATACTACATGCAGAAGAGCTATACAATTTAGAACTTTTGCTGGATGAAGAGTGCATAGTTGAATGTATGGATTTTTCACAATCAGCACAAATTCATTACTATAATGATTATATATTCATGGTACTAAATGTACTGGATTTAAATAAGAAAGATGTTATCTCCAAGGAGCTTAACATCTTTCTTAGTCATAACTTCATTATTACTGTATATAAAGACAGGATAGCAGTTTTAGAAGAGATAATTCAAGATATAAAAGCAAATAAAAATTGCTTTTCCTTAAAGAAAAAAGGAAGACCCGAAGTTGTTTTATATTATATATTAGATAGACTTATAATAAGAAACTACAACATTATGTCAGTAGTTGAAGAGATGGCTGATAAAGCAGAAATAGATATATTAAAATCTCCACGGTCAAATCAAATAGACACTTTAGTATTTTTAAGAAGGCAGACTTACAAAATAAGAAAAATATTAAATCCTCTAAGATATATAGGAGATGCCTTAATTGCTAATGAAAATGGAATAATAGATGATGAGTACATAGAATATTTCAAGAATATAAATAATAAGATAAGCAAGCTCATGAAGGTAATAGAGACTTTAGTTCAAGACTTAGCTATGGTTAGAGAAGCCTATGAAGCTGAAATATCAAATAAGACTAATGACCTTATGAAGGTATTTACTGTGGTTACAACTATATTTTTGCCGCTAGAACTATTAACAGCAATATTTTCTATGGGATTTAACTACATGCCCTTTAAAGATCACCCATACAGTTTTTTTGGAATATTAGCATTAATGTTAGCTATTGCCTTTGGTATGCTCTTATATTTTAAGAAACATAAAATGTTTTAAGGTAAATTTGAATATACTAAAAAATAGGTGTAAAATATAGTAGATATAAGGCAAGGAGGTATCGGTATGGAACAAAATTTAAGAAAAGAATATGCTTTAGCATGGGATAAATATGATGAAGAGGATCTTAAAAAGGTATTTTCAATAAGTGATAGATACAAGAACTTCATATCTAAATGTAAAACAGAGAGAGAATCAGTAGATGAACTTATAGTACTAGCTGAAAAAGAAGGGTACAGAAATGTTCAAGATATAATTAATAATGGAGAAACATTAAAAGCTGGAGATAAGGTTTACGCTAACAATATGGGTAAGACCTTAGCACTATTTTTAATAGGTAGCGAACCATTAGAAAAAGGACTAAGAATATTAGGGGCTCATGTAGACTCACCAAGACTAGATTTAAAACAAAATCCATTATATGAAGATGGTGGTTTAGCCTTATTTGATACTCACTACTATGGTGGTGTTAAAAAGTATCAATGGGTTACTATTCCTTTAGCTATACATGGAGTTATAGTTAAAAAAGATGGAACTTTAGTTAAAGTTGAAATTGGTGAAGATGACAATGATCCAGTAGTAGGAATATCAGATCTTTTAATTCACTTAGCTGGAAAACAACTAGAGAAAAAGGCTAGAGAAGTTATAGAAGGTGAAGATTTAAATGTTTTAGTAGGTTCTATGCCTATTAAAAACAAAGAAGTAAAAGAGAGAGTTAAAGAAAATATATTAGTTCTTCTAAATGAAAAATATGGAATAGTAGAAGAAGATTTTGTATCCTCTGAATTAGAAATAGTACCAGCAGGAAAAGCAAGAGATTATGGTTTAGATAGAAGTATGGTTATGGGATATGGACATGACGATAGAATATGTGCTTATACAAGCTTTGAAGCCCTTCTAGAGCTTAAAGATACTGATAGGACATGTGTAGCTCTATTTGTAGATAAAGAGGAAATAGGGAGCGTAGGAGCCACAGGAATGAACTCTAAGTTCTTCGAAAACATATTAGCAGAGATTATGGATAGAAAAGGTGAATATTCTGAGTTAAAGCTTAGAAGATGTTTAAACAATTCTCATATGCTTTCTTCTGATGTTACAGCAGCTCATGATCCGAATTTCCCAGGAGTATTAGAAAAAAATAATGCTGCATACTTCGGTAAAGGGGTTGTATTCTGTAAATATACTGGAGCTAGAGGAAAGTCAGGATCAAATGATGCAAACCCTGAATATATAGCTCGTATAAGAGAAATAATGGATAAAAATGAAGTAGTATGGCAAACAGCTGAACTTGGAAAAGTTGACCAAGGAGGCGGTGGAACAATTGCCTATATACTAGCTCAATACAATATGGAAGTAATAGACTGTGGTATAGCACTTCACAATATGCATGCACCATGGGAAGTTGCAAGTAAAGCTGATATATATGAAGCTGTAAAATGTTATAAAGCATTTTTAAAAGAAATATAATAAAAAAGAAACCTTGGGTTCCTGTCAACTGATAGGGATACAGGGTTTCTTTTTTTATTTATAAAGGATTACCTGGATAAATAAATATAAGTTACATTCATGTTGGAATAATTTATAAATTTATGTAATATATACTTGACTTACATAGAAGCTCGATGTAATATTAATACATAGAATTTCTATGTAAGGATGTGATAAATTTGGTGTCAAAAGATCTTATGGCTGCTTCAGCTAAACCCCTTATTCTTTCGATTTTAGCAACTAAAGAAAGCTATGGATATGAAATAATAAAATCAGTTAAGGAACTATCCAAAGATGAAATAACTTGGAAAGATGGAACCCTGTATCCAGTTCTTAAAAAGTTGTGTGAAAGTAAACTCATTGAATCAGAATGGAAGTCCATAGATGGAAGAAAGAGAAAATACTATAAGATAACAAAGCTTGGGTTAGATACGTTAGAAGAAGAAAAATCTCAGTGGAAGGTAGTAAATAATACTCTAAATAGTTTATGGGGGAATTCGGCATGTTTGAATTAGAAAAAGCATTAAATCAGTGGAAAACAAAACTATATAAAAGCAATTCTTTTTGTGAATCGGATATACTAGAGTTAGAAGAACACCTAATAGATGAATTTAACTCTTTAATGAATACTACAAATTTGTCAGAAGAGGAGGCTTTTCTGGTTTCTTGTAGCCGTATTGGTTCAGTAGACTTATTAAGTGAAGAGTTTGAAAAAGTGAATCTAAGAAGTATTTGGTTTAGGAAAATATTTATGTTTTTTTGTGGTTATATTTTAATATCATTTCTACAAAAATTCATCCTTCTTTTTTCTATTATATTAACAGTGAACTTTAGCAAAATACAAATATTAAAGAATATGAAATTAGAACATTCTAATTTCATAATAAGTACATTTATAACATTAGTACTCTTATTAATTATGTTTACTTCAAAGTTCACATTTATAACTAAATTACACAATAAATTTAGCAAACTCTTTTATAATAATAAATGGATATTTATTTTTTGTGTACTTATGATAGCACTGTTAAGTAGCTTTTCAAGTATTTTTTATACTCCAGCACTTCTTAATCATATAAGTATTGAAGAATACGGTAGAATATCTTATGGAAGTAACATGTTTATAGTAATATGGACAATACTAATAATTTTATCTACATCATTTTTATATTTAAAAGAACGTAAAAGAGTAGTAATATAAAAAAGAGGCGTTAAGCCTCTTTTAAATTTATTCTCCTAAATATGCACTTCTTATCTTATCATCATTTAGTAGCTCTTTAGCATTTCCTTCAAGAACTATTGAGCCAGTTTCAAGAACGTAAGCTCTATCAGCTATTGAAAGTGCCATGTGAGCATTCTGCTCAACTAATAAAACAGTAGTACCAGCTTTGTTTATTTCCACAATGGTATCAAAAATTCCTTTAACAACTATAGGTGCTAGACCCATAGAAGGTTCATCTAGAAGTACCATTTCAGGTTTAGACATTAAAGCTCTTCCCATGGCTAACATTTGTTGTTCTCCACCTGAGAGTGTACCAGCTTTTTGTTTCATTCTTTCTTTTAATCTTGGGAATCTAGTAAAAACAGTTTCCATATCAGAATTAATTCCCTTTTTATCTTTTCTAAGATAAGCACCTAGTTCTAGGTTTTCTAAAACAGTAAGGTCAGGAAAAATCTTTCTTCCTTCAGGTACGTGTGATAAACCTAAAGAAAGAATCTTATGAGATGGTATAGTTTTTAAAGAAGTATCTTTAAAACTTATATCTCCTGATTTAAAAGGAACTAAGCCTGAGATGGCTCTTAGGGTTGATGTTTTACCAGCTCCATTAGCTCCTATTAGAGTAACTATTTCCCCTTTATTAACCTTTAAAGAAAGATCTTTTAAAGCATGAATTCCACCGTAATATACATTAAGACTATCTATTTTAAGCATTTTAAGCCCCCTCTCCAAGGTACGCTTCAATAACTTTAGGATTAGTTTTAATTTCCTCTGGTGTACCTTCTGCAATTTTTCTTCCGTAATCTAAAACAACTATTTTTTCACAGATACCCATAACTAATTTCATATCATGTTCAATTAGTAATACAGATAACTCAAATTTATTTTTAATCCAATTAATCATATTCATTAACTCTTGAGTTTCTTGAGGATTCATACCAGCTGCTGGCTCATCTAATAATATTAGCTTTGGCTCAGCGGCTAAAGCTCTAGCAATCTCAAGACGTCTTTGTTCACCATAGGAAAGATTTTTGGAAAGCTCGTAAGCTTTACTCTCTAAACCAAAGTGAGAAAGAATTTCAAGGGATTTTTCTTCAATTTCACGTTCTTCTTTTGTAAATCTAGGTGTTCTAATCATTGCATCAAAAATTGAATATTTAACTCTATAGTTAAAACTTATTTTGATGTTATCTAAAACAGTAAGATTAGAAAAAAGTCTTATATTTTGAAAAGTTCTTGAAATTTTCTTTTTTGTAATGTTATAAGGTTTAGAGCCTTGGATTTCTTCACCAAAATAAGAGATGGAACCTTCAGTAGGTGAATAAACTCCAGTAAGCATATTAAATACAGTTGTTTTACCAGCTCCATTTGGTCCTATTAGACCAACGACTTGTTTTTCACCTATATTTAAATCAAAATCCGAAACAGCTTTTAATCCTCCGAATTGTATAGATAAATTATCAACTTTTAACATGGTTTATTCCTCCTTCCCTTTTTGAGATGATAGTTTTTTGAAAATATTAAATGATATTTCCTTTGTTCCAAGTAAACCTTCAGGTCTAAATATCATAAGTGCAATAAGTGCTACTGGATAGATGATATTTTTAAAATCCTGTAGAGATCTTAAAGCTTCTGGTAATGCTGTTAAGATAAATGTTGCTATAACAGAACCAGATAATGAACCCATTCCACCAAAAACTACAAAAGTTAAAATTTCAATTGATTTCATAAAGTTAAATGATTGTGGTTGAATGAAAGTGTAGTAGTGTGCATAAAGACCACCAGCAACACCAGCTATAAATGCAGCTATAATAAAAGCTAATAGCTTATATTTAAAAGTATTAATTCCCATAGCTTCAGCAGCTATTTCATTTTCTCTAACAGAAATCATAGCTCTTCCAGGAGAAGAGTGAATTATATTATAAATAACAAGTACGGATAAAACCATTATGATAAATGCCCAAGAAAAATTAGTATTTCTAGGAATACCACTTAATCCTCTAGCACCACCTATTAAATCAGTATTTGTAATTATACCTTTTATTATTTCTCCAAAAGCTAGGGTGGTTATGGCAAAATAGTCTCCTTTAAGCTTAAGTGTAGGAACACCTACTATTAAAGCTAGAGCAGAAGCCAGTAAACCACCTAAAACTAAAACCAAAATAAAAGGTAAATGATAGGTTTTAGATAAATAAGCTGATAAATAAGCTCCTATAGCCATAAAACCTGCATGTCCAAGTGCTAATTGACCTGTGAAACCAACTACTAAGTTTAGAGAAACTGCTAATATAATATTTATAAAAGCTAAAACTAAGATACCACTATAATAAGAATTTATAACTTTTCCATTGATAAGTGTTGAAAGTACTAGGTAAACAGCTACAATAACAGCAAATGTTATTAAAGATTTAAACATTGATTTATTATTTTTCATATATTTCACCTACACTTTCTCGTTTGTTTTCTCTCCAAGTAAACCAGTTGGTTTAACAAGAAGGATGATTATTAGCAATGAAAATGCTATAGCATCTGATAATGATGTTGAGATGTATGCTTTAGTTAAAGTTTCTATAGATCCCATAAGTATTCCACCAAGAAGAGCCCCAGGTATACTTCCTATTCCACCAAGTACGGCAGCCACGAAAGCTTTAAGACCAGGCATCATTCCCATGTAAGGATCTATTGTTGGATATGTAATTGCAACTAATACACCAGCAATTCCAGCTAAAGCTGAACCAATAGCAAAAGTTAAGGATATTACTGTATTAACATTAATACCCATCAATGATGCAGCCTCCATATCTTGGGAGGCTGCTCTCATTGCTTTACCAACTTTTGTTTTGTAGATAATGTATTGAAGAAGTAGAACAAGAAGTGCGGATACACCTAGCATTAACAAAATTTTTCCGTTTATGTGTAGGGGACCTATATCTATAGTTCCTACAGGGAATAAATCTGGAAATGGTTTAGGATTTGGACCTACTAAAAATCTCATTCCGTGTTCTAGGAGCAATGACATACCGATTGCTGTTATTAAAAGTGCTATTCTTGGCGAATTTCTAAGTGGTTTGTACGCAATTTTTTCAATTATAACACCTAAAAGTGCTGATGCTACCATAGAGACAACTAATGTTGGCACTAAGGATAAACCTAAGTTTGCTGAAGCATAAAATCCAGCAAAAGCCCCAATCATATAAATATCCCCATGTGCAAAGTTTATAAGTTTTATAATTCCATATACCATTGTGTAACCAATAGCAAGTAGAGCATACACGCTACCTAAAGCTAAGCCGTTAATTATCTGTTGTAAAAGCTCCATTATTCTACTCCTCCATTTTAAGTATTAAATATTAAGGATTAACCTTATCAACTAGTTCTTTTTTATCTCCATTTACTTTTATTATTGAAGCTCCTTTAACAGCAGATCTATCAGAACCAAAAGTTATATTACCAGTTACTCCATCAAGTTTAGTTTTTGCTAAAGCATCTTTTATAGCAACTGGATCAGTTCCAGCAGATTTTATAGCTTCAACTATAACTTTTGTTGAATCATAAGCTAAAGCAGCAAAAGCATCAGGTTCTGCATTGTATTTAGCTTTATAAGCTTTAACAAAGTCTGCTACTACTGAAGCAGAATCTCCTGAGTAATAGTGATTTAGGTATAAAGCACCATTAACAGCTGTTCCACCAAGCTTAGTTAATTCTTCTGATTCCCATCCGTCTCCACCTAAAAGTTGAGATTGTATTCCCATGTCTCTAGCTTGTTTTGCTACAGTACCAACTTGAGTATAGTAGTCAGGTAAAACTAAAACATCTGAATTTGTTCCTTTGATTTTTGTTAATTGAGCATTAAAGTCTTTATCTCCTTCATTGTAAGTAAGGAATTCTGTTACTTTACCACCTTTGCTTTCAAATTCTTTTTTGAATGCATCAGCTATTCCTTTTGAGTAATCTGAATCCTTGTTATATAATACAGCAGCAGTTTTTTTGCTTAATTTAGAAGTAGCATAGTCTGCTAAAGCAACTCCTTGGAAAGAGTCAACAAAACATCCTCTAAATACAAACTCACCACCATTTTTTGTGATGTTAGGTTCTGTTGCTGTTGGTGTTAACATTGGAATTGATCTTGATGTAGCTTGAGGTGCTACTGCATTAGTTGCCCCAGAAGTTACCGCTCCTAATATTACAGGAACGCCTTCATTATCTACAAGTTTATTGAAAGCTTGTATAGCTTTATCTGGATTAGCTTCATCATCTTCAAATAGAAGACTTAATTTCTTTCCGTCTATTCCTCCATCAGCATTTACTTGTTCTAAGTACAATTCAGCACCATTTTTTACTGATTGACCATAAGTTGAAGCCGGTCCTGTTAATGGTCCTATAGCTCCTATGTTGATTGTGTCGCTGTTAGCTGAACTTTTGGAACAACCAGCTAATACTGATCCCATTACAGCTGTAGCCATTAAAGCTGATAATATTTTCTTTTTCATAAAGTGTGCCCCCTTAAAATATAAAAGTAATTAATAATTTATCAAATTTATTACTTTGAAGTAATTAAATAGTTAAAGATTCTAAAAAATCTTTAGTGATATAGTAACATAGAGTAGATGAAATTACAATATATGAATTTTAAATATTTTCATTAAATAATTAAAGAAAACACGAAAAATGTAAAAATATGTTTCAACATCTGGTGATTATGTGAATAAACTAATGTTGAGGAGTGATGATAAATGAATGATAGTTCAAGGTTCAAGAATTATGCACTATGGATATCTGTTTTTTCACTTATTCCATTGATATTAGAGGCTTTTGGTCTAAATATAATCCCGAAGAATTATAATGAAATAGTTACTGCTGTTTTGTCAGTATTAGTAATGGCAGGAATCATTAATAATCCAAGTACTGAGAGTAAATGGTATCTAGATGATGAAAAGAAAAATGAGAATTCTGTAGAGGAAAAATAACTAAAAGAAGAGGACAGTCTTAGACTGCCCTCTTTTGCTTACCTATATGCACTTAGAAACTTTTCTAATAATTCTTCAGGTATTTCTGTAATTCCTAAATCTCCATGTCGATCATCTCCAGCTAAATCGCCGTGAAAATCTCCACCAGCAGAGACTAACAAGTTCTTTTCGGTGCATAATTTTAATAATCTTTTTGTATCATTTTTTTTATTTTGGAAATATATAGCTTCTAACCCATCAAAATTAAAACTTAAAAAGTCCTTTATTGGAGTTTTTCTTATTAAAATAGGATGAGCAAGAAAAACTAAAGCATTATATTTTTTTAATAAAGCTATACCTTCTTCTACACTAACTTGTTTATTTTCAACATAAGCAGGACTATCTTTTGAAATAAATTTATCAAAAATCTCAGCTTTAGTATAAGGGTAGCCATTGTCTATTATTGCCTCTGCAATATGAGGTCTAGCAATAACACCTTTTCCCCTTTTTAGAACATCTTCATAAGATATTTCAATATTAAAATAAGTCTTTAAATTATTAACTATTTTTTCACCTCTGGTTCTTCTATGTTCTTTTAAACCAAATAAAAAATCCTGAAGTTCCTTAGACTTATAGCTATCATCTCTAAAAAAACCTAACATATGAATAGATTCATTATTGTGAATAGTAGAAAGCTCAATACCTGGAATAAAATCTATAGAAAATTCTTTAGATGCGGCAATTGCTTCTTCTAATCCAGCTGTAGTATCATGGTCTGTAAGTGCCATAAGAGTACTACCTTTTTCTTTAGCTCTTTTAACTAAATCCCTTGGAGACAACCTTCCATCTGATGCTTTAGAATGAGTATGTAGATCAACTTTTACCATAAAAATCTCCTTTCAGTTTAGAAAATATATTAATCCTATTGTAATATTATTTTTAGAAAAAACCAATTCTTCTGTAAAACTAATCTTCTTGCTATAATATAAGAATGACCAAGGAGGTATATATGTTTTTAATAATAGATAATTATGATTCTTTTACATTTAATTTGTCTAGGTATATAGAGGAACTAGATGAAGAAGTTAAAGTATATAGATGTAATCACATAACTGTAGATGAAATAAGAGACATTAATCCTTTAGGGATAATAATTTCACCAGGACCTAAATCGCCTAAGGAAGCCAAAGAATCTTTGAAGATCATAAAAAAGTTCAAAAAAGATATACCTATACTGGGAGTATGTTTAGGGCATCAGTGTATAGGAGAAGTTTTTGGTGGAAAAATTGTTAAAGGCACTGAACCTGTACATGGGAAAATATCTAAAGTAACCCATAAAGAAACAGGGATATTTAAAAGAATAAAAAATCCTATAAATGTTACTAGATATCACTCATTAATAATAGATAGGGAAACTATTCCCAAGGAGCTTTATGTTACTGCAATCACTGAAGATGGGGTTATAATGGGAATAGAACATAGGGAGTATCCTATATATGGAGTTCAATTTCATCCAGAGGCAGAATTAACAGAGTGTGGGCATTTACTTTTAAAAAACTTTATAAATATTTGTAGAGAAAGGATAAAGCTTAATGGAGGTATTAATTAAGGAAATAGAAACTTCTTTAAATGTAGCAGAAATATATGCACATTTTAATAGTAGAAATAATATAATGTTAGATTCCTCTAAAGAAGATAAGGAATTATCAAAGTTTTCATTTATTGGAGTAAATCCCTTTTTAATATTTAAATGGTTTGGTGAATTTGGAGAAATAATTAAAGGTGAAGAAATAGAAAAATTTGCATCCGATCCTTTAGAAAAATTAAGAGAATTAACTGAAGCTTATAAGATAGAAATAGATAACAAAATCCCCTTAGTTTCAGGGACAATAGGATATATTTCTTATGATTATGGAAAAAGAATTGAAGGGATAGAGGGAGTAAGTAAAAAAAATATAGAAATTCCTGAAATTTATTTTGTTTTTTATGATAATATAATAGTCAAAGATTTGAGTAAAAATAAAACATTTGTAACTTCTAGAGGGATTTTAAAAGATAGAAAAGTTAGTCTAAAAGAAATAGAAGATAAAATACATAAGATAACTAAGACTAAAGGTGAGAAATTTAACTTTCATATAAATAAATTTACCTCTAATTTTTATAAAGAAGACTATTTAAAAGCTATCAGTAGGATGAAGGAGTATATAGTAGATGGACATATTTATATAGCAAATATGACTCAAAACTTTTGCTGTGAAAACAGTGAAGATTCTTTTTATACATATAGAAAATTAAGAGACATTAATCCTGCTCCATTTTCAGCATATATGCACCTTGATGGATTTGAAGTGATATCATCCTCACCAGAAAGATTTCTAAAGCTAAATAGAGGTAAGGTTGAAACAAAACCCATAAAGGGAACTAGAAAAAGAGGGAAAACCTTAGAAGAAGATGAAAAAAACAGGAGAGAACTTGAAAATTCAGAGAAGGACAAAGCTGAACTTTTAATGATAGTAGATTTAGAAAGAAATGATTTAAGTAAGGTGTGTAAACCTCATTCAGTTAAGGTTGAAGAATTATTTAAAATAGAAGAATACTCTACTGTTTTTCATTTAGTATCTAAAATAGTTGGAGAACTAAGAGAAAATGAAGATATTTTTTCATTACTAAAGGCAACATTTCCAGGAGGTTCTATTACAGGAGCACCTAAGCTTAGGGCTATGGAGATAATTCATGAGCTAGAAAAGCTAGAGAGAGGTTTGTATACAGGCAGTATAGGATATATTGACTTTAGAGGAAATAGCGATTTTAATATTGTAATAAGAACTATAATAAAACAAAATGATAAAGCTTATTTCGGAGTAGGTGGAGGGATAACCTACGACTCTTTAGAAGAGTCAGAATATGAGGAGACTTTAGATAAAGGAAAGGCTCTAATGAAGGTATTATAGATGGATTGGATAAAGGTTTATAAAGGTGAATCTAAGATAGATGTAGATGAAGGAATATTTTTTGGAAAAGGTGTATTTGAAACAATATTGATACTTGAAAAGCCAGTTATGCTAAAAGAACATCTAAAAAGATTAAATACTTCTCTAAAAAAATTATCTATAGATAAAGAGATTAATTATAATGAAGTAGTAGACATAATTGAAAAAGATAATATAAAAAATAAGGCTCTAAAGATAACAATTACGCCTAAAAATAATATAATTTCTTTAAGGGATATATCCTATAAAAAAGAGGATTATAATAAAGGTTTTTCCTTAGGCATATCAGATATAATAAAGGACTCTAATGTTTTTTTAACCTCAATTAAATCTACCTGTTATTATGAAAACCTACATATAAGAGATGAGGGATTAAAAAGGGGATTTAATGAAATGCTTCTTATAAATAATAAAGGAAAAATTACTGAGGGAACTTTGAGTAATATATTTTTTATAAAAGAAGAAAAAATCTTTACACCATCTCTTTCTTGTGGATTATTAGATGGGATTATGAGACAATGGTTAATAAATAATTATGATGTTCAAGAGGGAGAGTTTAGAGCTCAGGATTTATTACTTGCAGAAGAAATTTTTATAACTAACTCTTTAGTAGGAGTTATGTGGGTAAACAGAGTTGAAGATAATAAATTTTATAAGGGAAAAATAACAAACAATATAATAGAAAGATATAAAACATTTTTGAAAGAAAATGGAGGGGCATAAATGATTGATAAAAACAAAATAGAAGAAGCTGTTAGGATGATGTTAGAGGCTATAGGAGAAGATCCTGATAGAGAGGGACTTAAAGAAACACCATTAAGAATAGCTAAGATGTATGAAGAAATATTTGATGGAATAGGTAAAACAGCTAAAGAGCATTTAGAAAAGACATTCACAGTAGAAAGAGATGATTTAGTAATAGAGAAGGATATAACTTACTATTCTATGTGTGAGCATCATCTAGTTCCTTTCTTTGGAAAAGCTCATATAGCTTATATACCAAATGGTAAGGTTGCTGGATTATCTAAACTTGCAAGATGTGTAGAAATCTATTCTAAAAAACCACAACTACAAGAAAGGCTGACATCTGAAGTTTGTGATGCACTTATGGAGTATTTAAAACCAAAGGGAGTTATGGTTTTGGTTGAGGGTGAACACATGTGTATGACTATGAGAGGTGTTAAAAAGCCAGGTACAAAGACAATAACCTATAGTTATAGAGGTGTTTTTGAAGAAGATGCAGAGCTTAGACGAGAAGTAAGGGAACTTATTAATGGATAGAGTTAATGAGATTTTAAATAATCCTAGATATAAAGAGAATTTAACCAAGATTAAAGCTTTAGAAAAAGACAGGATTTTTTGTAAGCATGACTTAGAACATTTTATTAATGTGGCAAGGATATGTTACATAATTAATTTAGAGAGAAATTTAGGATTTTCTAAAGAAATAATATATACTATTGCACTTCTACATGACATAGGAAGAGGGGAGCAATATGAAAATGGAATCCCTCATGAAATAGCTTCTTATGAAATAGCTAAAGGGATAATTAAAGATATTTACTTTAATTTAGAGGAGCATAGGTTAATAGAAGATGGAATTATAGGTCATAGAAAAAATGAAAAAGCATCTATTATAGGTAAGCTTATGTATGAAGGTGATAAAGTTTCTAGAGAATGTTATAACTGTCCTTCAAAATCTTTATGTAACTGGAAAGATGAAAAGAAGAATTTAAAGATTAAGTACTAGGAGTGAAGTTAATGAAAATAGGTACTAAAGAATTTAACTTAGGTGAAAGAACTTTCATAATGGGGATATTGAATGTTACTCCAGATTCCTTTTCTGATGGAGGGAAGTTTAATACCTTAGCTAAAGCATTAGAGCAGGTAGATAAGCTTGTAGAAGAGGGCGTAGATATAATCGATATAGGGGGAGAATCTACTAGACCTGGATTTTTATACGTTGAAGAAGATGATGAGATAGCTAGAGTAGTACCTGTTATAAAAGCAATAAAAGAAAAATATGATATAGCTATATCTATTGATACATATAAGGCAAAAGTTGCAGAAGAAGCTATTAAAGCAGGAGCAGATTTAATTAATGATGTTTGGGGATTTAAAAAAGACTTAAATATGGCTAAGGTTGCTGCTAAATACAATGTGCCATGTTGTCTTATGCACAATAAAAGTGAAAAAGAATATGACAATATAATAGAAGATATGCACCATGAACTTCAAGAAAGTATAAATATTGCTTTGGAGGCTGGAGTTAAAAAAGAAAATATAATTTTAGATCCAGGTATAGGTTTTGGCAAAACCTATGAGCATAATATAGAAGTTATGCACAATTTAGAGAAGTTTTTAGATTTAGGATATCCTATGCTTTTAGCTACTTCAAGAAAATCAATGATAGGTTTGACCTTAGATTTACCTACAGAAGAACGAGTTGAAGGGACTATAGCAACTACTGTAGTTGGAATAATGAAGGGGTATGATTTTGTAAGAGTCCATGATGTAAAAGAAAATAAAAGAGCAGCACAAATGACTGATGCTATTATTAGAAGAAAAAGGTGAGTACATGGATAAGATTTATATAAAAGATTTAGAGGTATTTGCATACCATGGAGTTTTTAAAGAGGAAAAAAAACTAGGGCAGAAATTTTTAATTTCTATTGAATTAGGATTAGATTTAAAAATCCCAGGAAAAACTGGAGATTTAGATGCTTCTGTACACTATGGAGAACTTTCTCATAAGGTAGAAGAGGAATTTAAAAAAGTAAGCTATGATTTAATAGAGACAGCTTGCAATAAGACTTGTGAATTTATACTATTAGAATATCCTATAGTAAAAGAAGCTAAGGTTTCAATAAAAAAACCTTGGGCACCTATACTTAGGAGCTTAGATACTGTAAGTGTAGAAATAACTAGGGTAAGAAGAAAAGCAATAATTGCATTAGGTTCAAATCTAGGTGATAAAAAAGACAATTTAGATAATGCAATTAAACAAATAGAAAAAAGTGATTTTTGCAAGATAACTAAAACTTCAAGTTATATAGTAACAGAGCCTTGGGGGTATACAGAGCAGGAAGAGTTCTTAAATGGAGCTATAGAAATAGAAACTATATTATCTCCAAGGGAACTTATGGAGCTACTTTTGGATATCGAAAAGGGATTAAAAAGAGAGCGAATTCTTAGATGGGGACCTAGAAGTATAGACTTAGATATTATATTTATGGATGATATTATATCTAATGACGAGTATATTATATTACCTCATCCTAGAATGCATTTAAGAGAGTTTGTACTAGAACCTATAAATGAAATAAGTCCGTATTTTTTACATCCACTAAAAAACAAAAGAGTTTTTGAACTATTAGAGGATTTGAAAAAACAGGAAAGTTAAAAAGGTAGCTTTAGGGCTACCTTTTAGTTTTTCTTTGAAGTATTACTATTGTTTTTATCTAATATATAGTTACAGAAAGTAGTAAGTTTATTTCCAAGAGGAATAGAGTCCTCTTTTAATACATCTTCCTTAAATACTCCATCCCAAGGAGCTATAGATACATACTGATCTTGGAATACTTTGATTTGATACTTAGTATTATCTATTGTAACATAAACTCTAAATAGGCATTTTTTACTGCTATCAATTGCTTCTTCAGTAAAATTATCATCTTTTATGGATTTAAGAAAAGCCTTAAAAGATTTCTTATCTTCGTCATCTACAGGCATTTGTTTGTAATAATTTGAATCAAAGACAACTAAAGAAAAATCTTCAGAACTATTTAAAGCATTATTTAATTCTTGAGTATAATAATCATTTGAGGGCTTAGATTTTAAGTTTATGTATTGCGAACTATTAAAACTACAGCCTGACAAAAAGAATAAACATATAAATAAAAATGTAACATAAAAAATCTTTCTCATATGAACTCCTTTTAGTGTACTTTATTATAATTTATTAATATATGTAACTTCTTAGAACCTTTTTACATTAAATACATAATATATTAATAAAGTGAATTATGGAGGAATCCATATATGAAGTATGGCTTGGATATTAAATCAGACTTTTTAAGAGAAAAAATTGAAAAAGTTTTAAGGGATGAAGGACATACAGTTATATCTATGGATAAGCTTGAATACTACAATAAAGGAGATTTGTTAGTTAAAAAGGTACTGTTAGCTAATCAAACAAGAGTAGACTTTTATATTAAATTAGATATAAGTGAAGATGTAGAAAATAGATTGATTTTTTATGGAGATAGAAGTGTTAAATCTCTAGAATTATATGAAAGTTTACATGAAGAAAAAGAACTTTTTAATAGTGAAGATATAAAATATATTGAAGGGCTTAATTATTATCTTATAAAAAATATTAAGGGAAGTGTTGTATTTTTAGATATACACCTTAAAGAATTAGAACCTCAAAAAATAGCAGATTATGTTATTAAGGCACTGCTGTCGTTAAAGGACAGTTGATGTATAAAAGTCCGTAGTGAGACTACGGACTTAGGATAAAATTAGCAAAGATCGTTTTTTTTAGATTTTGATAAATAGTTTTTGTCCTCGACATCACTTAAGGCTTTAGACATTGAGGTTAGAAATCCG
Organism: Clostridium sp. UBA1652; assembly: GCF_002320975.1. NCBI lineage: Bacteria > Bacillati > Bacillota > Clostridia > Eubacteriales > Clostridiaceae > Clostridium > Clostridium sp. UBA1652. The sequence continues at coordinate 3,661 of NZ_DCLI01000036.1, read as the reverse complement.
ACTGAAGCAAACAATAGATTTTTAAATTCACCTATAGGAGCAGAATTTAAGTTAGTGAGAGTGAACTCACTAATAATTAATATTAATGTTGTAATTAAAGCTACAAAACCAGCAACATAAATTCTAAATCTCCTGCTACCAATACTTTCTATAACTGAGTTATTACTTTGACCAAAGATATATCCAAAAATTGATAACATTATTGAACGAATAGCTTCATCAGAAGAATTGTTTATACTTTTAACGGAGAAAGTTGTTATTATCATATAAGATAAACTAGCGAAGCAAATCACCGTCAAAAATTTAGTTGATAAGCATAAAGAGCGCCAAACTCTTCTAAGATCTCTAATAGTTTTAAGCATAAAATCACCCTCTTAATGAATATAATATGTACAAGTGCCAATTATGTTAAGAAATTGTGCATTAAACTTGTAATAATTTTATTTATATAAGTATAGGATTAAATGAAGCACTTTTTAAGGAGATTATATGGATATAATTATAACTTTAGGACCAAAAACCTTGGAGGGGACGAGCGTTAAAGACATTAAAAGTTATGGTGCTACTGCAGTTAGATATAATTTCTCGCACTTTGACGAGGAACTGTTTAATCAAAACATTAAAGAAATAAAGGAAGGTAACATAGATTTAAAGCTTATAGGAGACATACAAGGTAGCAAAATAAGGGTATGGAGAGGTTTAGAAGCTCCTATGAAATTAAAAGAAGGAGATCAAGTTAGATTTTGCTCACATGAGGTTTACGAAGATAATTTTAAAGATAAGGATAAATTAATACCTCTAAATCTTAACTTAAATATGTTTAAAAAAATAAAATCAAAAGAAATTAGTTTAAAAGATGGAAGTATAATAATAAAAGTTCTAAAAATTCAAGAAGAATATGTAATTGGACAAGTAGTTAAGGGTGGATTAGTAAGAGGAGAAAAAAGCTGTAATATAAAAGGTTATATAAGAGAAAAAGGTGCATTAAATAATAAAGATAAAAAGGATATAGAGTACTGTATAGAAAATGAATTTGATACAATTGCCTTTTCATATATTGAAGATAAAGAAAGCCTTATAAAATATAAAAATTATATAAATAAAATGGCTATCGAGTTATCAAAAAAAACTCCTAAAATTTTCGCTAAAATTGAGACTATTAAAGGTGTAAAGAATATAAAAGAAATTAGTGAGGAGTCAGATGGAATCATAATAGGGAGAGGTGATCTAGTACCAGAGATAGGAATAGAAAATATCCCTATTGCACAAAGAATAATAATAAATTGTTGTAAGAATAAAGAATTAATTATAGCGACACATGTGTTTAATTCCATATCAACAGGGATAGGAATATCACCAGCTGAGGTTAATGATATATATTGGTTTATTAAAAGTGGTGTAAGTGGATTTATGCTTGCAAAAGAAACCACAATATCATCAAATCCTAGAAATGCCATAGAAAGTTTAAATAAATTGATAAAAAAGTATATTAAAGAATAGATAAATAGCTTAAAATCCTTCATATTTAATTCAATAATTGGTATAATTTAATAAATTGTACGTAAAAATTTGATGAATTTGGAGGAAATATGCACAAGAAAAAACTTTTAATAATTATATATGCTTTGGTTATAGTAGCAACAATTTTTGGAGGCTACAAATATTTTAATAATTCAACAAAGATAGATAATGGTAGTGTGTTAGGAAGTAAACTTAATACTGGAGATAAAGATAAAACTAAAGAAGAGGACAAGGTGCAAGAAGATAAAAGTGTTGAACCTGTAAAGGTAGATGAGAAAAAAGAGGAACCAAAAGATAATACAAATTCAAATCAAAATAATACAACAACTACGAACACTAATAATTCTAATAAAAACTCTAACACTAATGTAAATAAGAATAACACTCCTAATAATGGCGGTACTAATAATAACACTACTAATAATAATAGTAGTAATGGCGGATCTAGTTCCACAGGTGGAAATCAAACTGGTAGTAGTAACCCAGAAAATTCGGGCAATCCTACAAATGAAGAAACTCCAACAAGTACTGATCCCAAAAATGATGATAATAAGGAACCTGAGAACAAGCCACCAGTAGAGGAACCAAAAAACGAACCTCAAGATGGAGGAAATGAAAATAATAATGGGGTAGATAATAATCAAAACAATTCACAGATACCTCCAGCTACTTCATAATTGGAAAATTATGTTCTTGCATTGGTAAAAAATCTGTGATAATATGTTAAAGTAACTTGCCGATGTGGCGGAATGGCAGACGCAGTGGACTCAAAATCCACCGGTGGCAACACCGTGCCGGTTCGACCCCGGCCATCGGCACCAGAAAGCTCTATTACAGGGATTAATCCAGTAATAGAGCTTTTTTTCATACCTTTTTTACAAAATATAAAATCGGTTACTTTTATTTAATGAAGTTTGTAATTTGAAAGTTGAATAATGTTGAGTTGGGAAAATATGATATAATTGTTTTGCAATGTAAATGGGTGTTGAATAGTAATTTAATGGAGGTAAGGATTGTGGAATATTATTTGAGAAATGGAAAAGCAGTAATAATAAGAAAACCTGTAGTTGAGGATGCAGAGGAAATAATTTCTGTTATCTCAACAGCTGATAGGGAGACACTTTTTTTAGCACGAAATCCAGGTGAGTTTTCTCCTACAGTAGAAGAAGAAAAAAATCTGATAGCAGGATTAAAGAATTCAAATAGAACTTGGTTTATTGCTGAATATGATAATAAAATTGTAGGACAATGTTCAATTGGATTTGTTAATGGATACCAGAGATACAGACATAGGGCTTCAGTAGCATTTGTTATATTAGCAGAATACTGCAATATAGGTATTGGTGGAAAAATGATGGAAGAATGTTTGAAATGGTGTGAGGATAATAAAATAACTCAAATTGAATTAGATGTTGTTGCAACAAATAAAAGAGCATTGACAATGTATCAAAGTTTTGGATTTGAAATTGTTGGGACAATCCCTAATGCTTTACGTTATAGTGATGGTAAATGTACCGATGAATATAATATGGTTAAGTTTTTATAGATAAAGATAACTTCCAATTTGTATAGTTGAGTAAAATAAATAGAGCATGCAAAAGATGGGTGGAGATTAGTTCAAATTATTGATAAAGCCTAGTTAAGTATATATGAGATAGGATTTTTAATTATTATAACTGTAAGGGGGGATTGTTTTGGATAAAAAGACTGGGCTATGTATATTAGGAATAGTTATTGGATTCATAGTTTTTATGCTAAGCATGTATTTTCTTGAATTAAGTGATGTATTTGCAGCTACTGGAGTTATGGGAGCTATGTTAATGGGATATTGTTTTGCTGGGGCTTTTAGCTCCACAATTAAAGATAAAGTTAAAGCAAAAGTTAGAAAATAAAAAGAGGTAGGTTTTTAAAAATCTGTATTATTAGTAAATGGATTTTGTGGTGGTTTTAAATAAAATTGATTTGGAAATGTAAAGTATTATTAATAAGATAGATAAATTCTAATTTATAGAACAGCGTTGAAACAAAGATTATTTTATCTAAATGGAGTATAAATATGGAAAATAAATTCAATATTATGAATCAATATGATGAACAAGAGTTTTTGAATACCGTGCGTACAATGTCGTCAACTTAGGGA